>JAJZUR010000038.1 GCA_021848375.1 Pseudomonadota bacterium
AAAAAATGTTCTCAAAATTCGTAGGGGCCGGTCTCTGTGCCGGCCCTGTTTGTTTTTTCAATAAAAATTCAAAAAGAACCCAGCCGTGACTGACTGCGCGTCATGAAAAAGTTTTCGAGTCGCAATATTTTCTGTCACAACGCTATTTCGAGCTCGTAATACCGAGGTATCTTCGACCCGCCACATGACTCTTGCCCCAAAATTTTCAACCAATAGCATTTGTAATCCTAAACCAAATCGAAAAACTGCCTTACTTCTACCTTCGATAGTGGTAAATTGGTTGGTGAAATTGGCAGTCGCGCTATTTAAGGGAGAAGCATACATTTTAATACAGGGCTTCATCCCCGAAACACCGGCTGAAAATACTATTTCAGGATTAATAACCCCCCCTAAACAAAAAGGCAAAAATCCTAGGAAATCAATAAAGCCCGATTTAAACCGAACCTTGCTGGTGATGGTAATGGGTGTTCCACTGGTATTCGTAATACCCAGCAAACTCGCTGTATTTGGAATAACAACCGAAGAGGGCTTATTCGCTGTCCATTCATATCCAAATTCTGTGGCCATATAGGGTAAGAAACGCCAGCCTAAAAAGACATTAAAACCAGGTTGAGGTTCCACAAAAAGCTGCTGCCATTGTTGAACAGGTTTAATCCAATACAGTTTATAATTGACCCCCATATACGTGTCGTAATCCGGAGCATTGGTTACATTTTGATTCCCATAATCTGCAAACAACGCGGCCGAATTAAGTAATATAGTTAACAATAATATAAATCTGATCTGCTTCATCTTTGATCCCCTACCCCATAGGCCTAGACTTTTATGAAGTCACTCAATGATTTTAATAGTATATACGACAATTTGATTTTCAGTGTTCAGACAATCAACTCAAAAAAAAAACCTAGCTCGAGTTAGCCCGAGCCAGGTTTTTTATGAGAAACTTAATTCTCTATGCTTTAGAACTTAACGAATGCTCCAATGGCCAAAGTTGTAGAACCTTTGAACCCTTTTTGCTGATAACCTAAGTTCGTAAACTGTTGATTACCATTAATTCGTAAAGTTGAAGTACTTTCCCAACCTAGTTTGGCTCTTAACCCAAACATGTCGGTTGCCATCCAATCTGCACCTACAGCAACACGAAAAACACTACGCCCTTTTCCAGATAGTGAAGAAATTGCGGTGTAATTATTATTACCGCCATTTGCAGATGGTGTAAGACTGGTTATTTCAATCTTAGGTTGAACCCAACCATAACCGATAGATCCCAACAAGTTTACACAGTCATTAATAGGTAAAAAACCTACTAAATCCAAATGAAAACCAGTACGTTGGATCTTTGTCGTTCCAGTGATGGCCGAAGTTGCAACGGTACTATTAAATACTTGCGTACCTACTGGCAGCGTCCAACTTTTCTTAGCTTTGGCTGACCAATCGTACCCCAGCTCTAAACCAAAATTCTCGGTAAATTTATTACCGATGTAAATGGTCGCACCTGGATAAGATTTTGGAAAAATTTGATTGTAACTGCTTTTTCCACGCATCCACGCTTGATAATAATCAGCACCAACGTACGGATTAAAATCCCCCATCATGTCTGCACCTGCGCTACCAGCGGCAGCTAAAGCGCTTATGACGACTAGACTTTTTGCTAACTGTTTCATTCTTCCTTCCTCTCTCTTTAGTCCACAACGTTATTAATGAAGCATTCAAAAAACAAGCTTTAGAATTTTACAAAAGCACCAACTGACATTGCAGTTGTTCCCTTGAACGCTTTTTTATCATAACCCAAACTGGTGAAAAGTGCATTACCATTTACCCTTAAAGTTGAGGTACCTTCCCAACCAACTTTTGCACGAACACCGACCATTTCGGTCACCATATAGCTTGCGCCAACACCAACTCGAAAAACACCACGACCTTTGCCAGAAACAGAGGCTAATGCAGAACTGTTCGATGTGGTACCCGGCGTCACACTAAATGATGAGGTAATTTTCGGTTGAACCCAACCGAATCCGACCGAACCTGTCAATTCTAAGCATTCTGCCACTGGCAAAAAGCCTACTAAATCCAAATGCCCACCACTTCGACGGATCTTTGTATTGCCGCTCAATGTGGTCGTTAACGTGTTCCCCATAAAAGGAGAACCCGCGGGTAGAACCCAATTCTTGGTTTTACGACTACCCCAATCATATCCTAATTCAAGTCCAAAAAATTCGTGAAATTTAGTTCCGACATATAGAGTTGCACCAGGATATGTTTTTGGAAACACTAAGTTCCAGTCACCTTTCCCTCTCATCCAAGGTTGATAATAATCTACCCCAATATAAGGACTGATGTCATTCAGCTCCGCAACCGCACTACCAGTCGCCATAAGCGTTCCTGCGATGACTAAACTTTTTACGATATTCCGCATGCCAATCCCCCTAAAAAACTCATGTGAAAAACAAACTACCTGCTGAATGTCACAGCAAGCAATCTAAAAGTTTTTAAGTACTCTGTCAAGCATTCTCCTGCATATATAATCAAGTATTTGGGTTGCTGTAACCAAAATATCAATATAGTTTGCAGATATGTCTTGACAACTTTCATACTTGCTCTTATCTACCACGTTTCAAACCACTCACCAAGAGTAGTTTGTCATCCCTCCTATCGGCATTCAAATGGAAATGTTTAGAAAATGAATTGAAAATTTGGTGAAAAATCAGAGGTTCAATGACCTGTAACCAATCGTTACTCTCTCTATTCCAGCTAAGTCTTTAATGTTTTGAACCTGCGTAAAACCTTGAGATAACATGAATGCTGCTACGCTATCTGCTTGATCGAAGCCATGTTCCACCATCAACCAACTCCCCGCAACCAAATAATGAGGAGCCTCCTGAATAATTTTGCCCAAATCAGTTAAACCATCGGGTGCTGAAATGAGCGCTTGCTTTGGCTCATAGCGTAAATCACCGGCCTGCAAATGCTTATCACTCGGATGAATATAAGGCGGATTGGCAATAATTACATCAAAGCAACTCACAGCGGGTTGAAAAACAGCGAACCAATCGCTGTGATAAAATTGGATATTATCAATCCTTAAATTTTGGGCGTTTTCGCGAGCGACGTCTAAAGCGGCCACGGATTTATCAATCGCTGAAATTTCCCATTCCGGGTGTTCCACTGCCAATGCCAACGCAATTGCTCCAGAACCAGTCCCTAAATCCAAAACCCGAAAGGGAGTTTCTTTTTTTTCACCAAAGGCCAATGCCTGCTCTACCAACAATTCTGTTTCTGGGCGTGGTATCAAAACATCGGGTGTCACTTTAAGGGTTAATGACCAGAATTGCCGATAACCCAACAAATAAGCAAGCGGTTCTCCTTGAAGCCGTCTTGCCCATAACGATTTAAAACGTTGGCTATCTTCATCTGATACGACTTGTTGCGGCCACGTGTGCAAATAGGCGCGCGAAACGCCCAAAACGAAAGCAAGCAATACTTCGACATCTAAACGAAGGAAATGATCCTTTTTAATATCTCCAAGCAGAGCCGCAATGGTCACATCCATAGCTGCCTTAATTACCTTCCCCACTCATCATGGAGAGCAGATCAGCTTGATGTTCATGGATCAAAGGATCAATCACCGGCAATAAATTACCTTCCAAGATCTCTGGTAGTTTATACAAAGTTAACCCAATGCGATGATCGGTCAATCTGCCTTGTGGATAGTTATAAGTTCGAATACGTTCAGAACGATCGCCGCTGCCGACTAAATTGCGCCGTGTTTGTGCTTCCGCCATTCGATGCTTATCTTGTTCAGCTTGCAATAATTTAGCCGCCAACACCGCCATTGCTTTCGCTTTATTCTTATGTTGCGATCGCTCGTCTTGACATTCAACCACCGTTCCGGTCGGTAAATGCGTGATCCGCACAGCGGAATCGGTTCGATTGACATGCTGTCCCCCTGCACCTGATGCACGGTAAGTGTCGATTCGCAATTGACTGGGATCTATCTCAATAGAATCGACCATTTCCACTTCTGGCATAATAGCAACCGTGCACGTAGAGGTATGAATCCGCCCTTGCGCCTCGGTATCGGGCACCCGTTGTACACGATGCACGCCGGATTCAAACTTCAATTTTGAATAGACATTTTTCCCAATAATCCGCGCAATAATTTCTTTATAACCGCCATGTTCACCAGCATTTTCGTTCATCAATTCTAAACTCCAACCTTGCCGATCTGCAAAGCGGCTATACATTCGAAAAAGATCCCCTGCAAAAATAGCTGCTTCATCGCCCCCTGCTCCCGCGCGAATTTCCAAAAAGACATTGCGATGATCATTGGGATCCTTTGGCAATAACAGTAAATTCAAATTTATTTCTTGCTTTTCTAGAGTGCTTTTGGTCGCTTTCAGCTCTTCTTCTGCCATCCGGCGAATGTCTTTATCAGGATCATTTAACATAGCCTGCAAGGAAAGCTCTGCACGCAGCGTTTCCTGATAAGCCTGAAATTCCGTTATCAAGGGCTCTAATTCTGCATATTCTATCGATAAAGCACGAAAACGTGTTTGATCTCTGATCGTTTCTGGATCGCTTAATAAACTACTCAGTTCTTCGTATCGTTCAGCGAGGGTTTCTAATTTATTTTGTATCGAAGGTTTCATCGTTTAACTCAAATATCTCTCTTATGAATGTCAATAGATTTGCGTGATCTTCTTTACCTACTTCTCGTAATCGACAAGTGGGTTCATGTAAAAAGCGATTCGTTAAATGATATGCTAATCGCTTTAGCACCGTCTCGGGAGGCTCCCCTAAGCGCAAGCGATGCAAATTTTTTTGCAATAACAAATCACGCGTTTGTTCCATTTTTCTACGAAATTTACTTAAAACTTTAAAAGAAGCTTGCGCCGAAAGCCATCCCATAAATTGCTCTGATGCTTCTTCTATCATCGCTTCTGCAGTTCTTGCTGCGTCGGTTCGATATTTTTTATTTTCTTCCACCACTTGTTGCAAATCATCAACGCAATATAAATAAATATCTTCTAGTCTGCCAATTTCAGGTTCAATGTTCCGCGGCACGCAAAGATCAACCATAAACATGGGCTTTCGCTTACGTTGATGTAATGCACTCTCTACCATCCCTTTCCCTAAAATGGGTAACACACTTGCGGTTCCCGTAATAACAATATCTGCCAATGCCAACGATTGTGGAATCGCTTCTAAATCAAGCGCCTCTCCCTTAAATTGCAAGGCAAGCCGTTCTGCGTTTGCTTTCGTTCGATTCGCAACCATTATCTTATGCACCCCCAGTTGGGTAAGATGCTTCATCATTAATTGAATAAGTTCCCCCGCCCCTATCAACAGCACCGTCGCCTTTGAAAGATCCGTAAATATATGTTGCGACAATTTAACAGCTGCAGAAGCAACTGATACGGGATTTATCCCTATCCCAGTCTCAGTCCTTGCCCGTTTGGCAATCCCAAAGGTTCTTTGAAACAAGCGGCCTAAATATTTCCCTACCGTTCCTGCATTCGCAGCTGCCGTATATGCCCGTTTTAACTGCCCCAAGATCTCAGCTTCACCCAAGATCATGGAATCAAGCCCAGTTGCTACGCGCATTAAGTGGATCACTGCCTGTCGATCACAGCGTTGATAAAGATAAGGCTCCATCATTTCATAAGTAGCCCCAGCTTGACCTATCAAAAAATTCAAGGGCTCACGCGCGGCATCTGCTTCGCAATAAAGTTCTGTTCGATTGCACGTAGAAACCACAACGGCTTCTGAAACCACTCCCTCTATAACCAGCTTTCTAGCCAAATTCACGCTGCCTTGATAATCAAAGGACAGTCTTTGTCGAATGTCGATGGCTGCTGTTTGGTAATTCACGCCCAATGCCATTAATGCCATTGCCAAATGATCCTTTAGATTTACTTACCTCAGGCCGATGAGTCATCAAATAAACAAATTTTGGATATTAAAAAATGCGTACACGCACCCTTTATACGAACAATCCAGGGTTTCCACATAGTCTACGTATTTACACAGTATACCTCGTCTTCTTCTTTTTGACGATGCTTGTTGACACCAAAACCTTTGCCTATACCTCAGCAGATGAAATACCGACGGATCCAATGCTTGCTTCCACAAGCAAAACGGATCTGTTATACACGCTGCTGATTGCTGAAATGGCAGGCCATCGGAATATGAAGAGGGTCGCTTTACATCATTATATGGAAGCAGCAAATCTAATCACTGATCCCAAAGTGGCTGAAGAGGCAACTTTACTGGCCATTAATTTAGAAGCGCCTGAAGAGGCCATTAAGAGTGCAGAGCTGTGGGCAAAAAGAGATCCCCACAATATTCAAGCGCAGTTAATTGCTATGACCCTTCTTATCAGTCAATCACTTGATCGCGCAATCCCCTATCTAACACGCGCTATCGATTTACAACCGATGGAAGCGGATCAAACTATCATTGAAATTCAAGCACGGCTTTCGGAAAAAAGTGCTAACAACTTAAAAAGAGCACTGCATCGCATTGCATTAGATAGACCGAAGGATCCCTATGCACAGCTTACCGCTGCACAGAGTTTTGCTGAAGCAAAAGACGCAAGGGGCGCTGCTCGTTGGGTTGATTCTGCCTTAAAGCTCAAACCCGAACTGACGAGGGGCATCGTATTAAAATCTCGTTTAATTCGTTATGAAAAAAATGCAGAAGCACCCGCACTTCAATATCTAAAATCAGAGCAAGAACGCTTTCCACAGGATAAAGAACTGCGTTTTTTTTATGCTAGAGCCTTAATAGATGCCGAGAAAATAGAAGAAGCAAAAGATCAATTAATGATTTTAACCTCGGATAAAGTATTGGGAGGACCTGCTTTGTTATTTTTAGGCGAAATTTATCTCAAAGAAAATCGGCTAACTGAAGCGCAAAACACCTTTAGAAAAGCCTTAACGCTCCCAGAATCCAAAGATGCAGCCTTATACTTATTAGGTGAAATAGAAGAACGTCAAAATCATCCAACGGCCGCGATTGATTCATATACTTCCGTATCGCCCGGAACGTACCACGTTCCAGCAGCACTGCGCGCCATAACGCTTTTAAAACAAAAGAAAGCGTATGCTGAAGCCATTAATGTATTGCACAATACGACGCCAGCAAACCTGCAAGAACAAAAACATCTTTTAATCACTGAAATAGATTTGCTCAATCGTAATAAAAAACCGGAAGATGCCATGCAATTAGCCGACGAAATTTTGCCTAAATTGCCAAATGATACCGATATACTTTTTATTCACGCAACGACTGCCATCAATCTTGGCAAATGGGAAATTGCTGAAGCGGATCTTAAAAACATTCTAAAACAACACCCAGATAACGCCAGTGCCTTAAATGCCCTTGGTTACACCATTTCTTTTAATGAATCCCGTCTTCCCGAAGCCATTCATTACATGACCCAGGCGCTCAGCATAGCACCCAATAACCCCCATTTTATGGACAGTATGGGGTGGGCATACTTTCGTTTAGGAAAACTGGAAGAAGCTCTTAATTATTTACAAAAAGCCCATCAGATAAGCCCGGATGCTAAAATTGCTGCACACTTTGGCGAGGTTTTATGGATGAATAATCAAAAAACAGAAGCAAAGCAGATATGGAAAAAGGCTTTGGATACGGATACTGATCACGAAGAATTATTAAATACTTTAAAAAGGCTGGATGTGAAGTTGTCATCGGAGTCAGATCTATAGCGTTAGCCCAAACTTAATATAATATAAAAATCTAACACTATAGATCTGACCCCAATGGTCTCTTCCTCCGCGCCAAATCCAAGCTTTCTTCCATATCTTCACACATGGCAAGGCGGTTGGGTTTTTCTTCTAATCCAGCCTTTAATAAAACTTCTCTTGGTTGTGGTTGAACGCCGGATAGAATAACAAAAATACGTTTATTTTGTAAAGATTCTAGTGCTGATTTTAAAGCAACCACGCCACTGATATCTAAAGTTGGAACACCGCGCATCTGCAAAATGACAACTCGTAACCCAGAACTGTGTTCACGCAACGTGCTCATGGCTTTTTCGGTGGCGCCAAAAAATAAGGGCCCTGAAATTTCGTAAACCATCACATCCTCTGGCAAATGTTTATGCATATCGGCGTTACTTGCTTCTAGAAGCCAGCGCCCCCCCGTCATGTTGGCCATTTGTTTCATGAAAAGCAAGGCGGCCAATACCATCCCAACACCAACGGCAATCACCATATCAACCAAAACGGTTAATCCAAAGCAAATCAGTAACACCGCAACATCACTGCGAGTACCAACCCGAACAATTTGTAAACAATGTTTTAAATCGAAAATATTCCATGCGGCAATCAACAGCAAAGCAGACAAAGCGGCCATCGGTAAATAGGAAAATATCGGCGCAAACGCTAAAACCACTAATAAGATCGAAATTCCATGCACTACTGCCGAAATGGGGGAGCGAGCCCCCACCCTCAGATTTGCAACCGAGCGAGATAATGCACTAGTGGAAGTTAAACCGCCCAAAAACGGTAAAACAAGATTACCTATGCCATGTGCTACTAATTCTGCATTGGGATCATGCTTGGTGCCTGTCATACCGTCTAATACTACAGCACAAAGCAATGCTTTAATGGAACACAGCATGGCAATCGCAAAAGCAGAACCAAATAAAATGCGAATCGTGTCTAAATCTAAGGGATGAGAAAAAGACAGAAGTTCAGGCAACGCTTGCGGGATCCCACCATACTGAGAACCAATAGTGGCAACCCCCCATTCGGGTTTGAGTAGAGGTAAGCCAACACCAATAGCACTCCCAACGATCATTGCAATTAAATGTCCCGGCACTGGAAGTTTAAAGCGCGGCCAGATCATCATCACCCCCAGGGTTACTATCCCGACAGTCGTATCTCCCAGTTTTATGCTGGGAAATGCCTCTACTAAACCACATAATCGATCTAAAAAATATTTAGGTTGCGTTAATAAAGTAAGACCAAAGAAATCTTTAATTTGCAAGACGCAAATCACAACGCCGGTTCCCGCGATAAAACCTGTCGTGACTGGATAAGGAATAAATTCAATCACGCGCCCAAGCTTTCCAAGTCCCATGATGAGTAACATAATGCCCGCCATCCATGTTGCCAGCATTACTCCCCCAAAACCAAACTGATAAACAACGGGATAAATTAAAACAGCAAGCTCTGCAACCGGACCCGAAACGCTCAAACGAGAACCGCCTAGTAATCCAATTAATGGACCAGCAATAATAGCACCATATAAACCATGAACAGGCTGTATGCCGCACGCAATAGCAACTGCCATCGTCATTGGAATTGCAATAATACAAATGGTAAGTCCTGAGCCAAGATCCGCAAAGAGATCAGACCAACGATAGCCTTGCCGCCACGTTTCACGGATCGCTTTTGCTAATGGGATATTTAAAAATCCAAGTCTCAACTCAACTCCTCCCGCCTTTGAATTTGGATCTGAATTTTGATATCCATGCACTCCTTGGCTTGTAATAACAATCTAGGCCATTTCGTTTATTTCTAAGCGGCTTTTTAGGGCATCATTCATTTCTACAACTTCATTGTCTGATTGGATTGCATGATAAGGGCTAATAAAATAATATCCAAACCCCATAAATAAAACCCCGCTCACGATATTACCCAAAGTTACTGGCAGCAAATTATGTAACATTCCGCCCCATGAAATAGCATAAGAAGAACCATCCACGACCAGAAAATTGGCTAAGCCTAACAAGGCCATATTGGCGATGCTGTGTTCATAGCCTGAGCCGACAAATGCTAATAAACACCACCAGATCATGATCAATTTTGCTGCTTCATTTTTCAGACGGTAGGAACACCAAACGGCGAGCACCACTAACCAATTACACAAAATACCTTTAAAAAAGAGCATCGAAAAAGAAGCGTTCATTTTCTTAGCAGCAATGGTAAATAACCAGCTAGTATCGTGAAAAATATTGGCTTGCCAAACCAAGAAAGCAATGAAAAGTGAACCGACAAAATTTCCAAGATAAGACCAAAACCAAACTTTCACCAAGTCAGACTTGGTGGTTTTACCGCTTAATAACCCGACCGACATAATCATGGTATTTCCCGTAAAAAGATCTGCTCCGGCCATGATCACTAAAGAAAGCGCAATCCCAAAGGTTGCTCCCAGCACCAACACTGTACCGGGTGAGCCTGTAGTATAAAAAGGGGTGCTTAATATAAATGCAAGAACAACGGCAAAGCCTAGATATACACCCGCCATAGCAGAATGTGTTAGGTATGCAACCAATCTGGATGAGCAAAGATTTGCCTTAAGTTGAGCACTTTTAGCCACTAATGCTAAGGTATCTTGATACATGTAGAACTCCTGTCAGGTTTTTGAGACCAAACTGCCCTGTTATCTTAACCAATTCTAAGATCGGGCACAAGGTATTCATAAAGATAACACAATGAATAATGAATATTCACGCATTTTCAAGCTGCGCTGTTATAATACTAAATAATGGATTTGAGGAATTCTTTTAAAAATGCGATTTTGGCTTAAAAAATATATTTTTTACGGTTGTTTTTGGGTGTTAATGGGAGCAATGATGGGGTGTACAACAACTCTACTACCCCCACAGCACTTAACGACCATTCATAAGCCGAGCAAAGAGAAAACCATAAAGGAATTGGGCTCCTTTACACTCAACGGCAAAATAGGCTTTTCCGATGGAAAGCAAGGCGGGAACGCAGCCTTGCAGTGGGAAGAACGGGGTAAAGATTATCGAATTCGGCTCTACGGTCCGCTTGGCAGCGGCTCTATACAAATTATGGGTGATGCAAAACAGGTTCAATTAATTCGCGACGATGGCACAATGGTTCACGCAAAAGATCCAGAAGCGCTTATCCAGCAAGAATTGGGGTGGGTGATCCCGGTCTCTGGTTTACGCTATTGGTTACGGGGCACTCCCGCTCCTGGTATTCCCCCAACTGAAATCCAAGTAGACGATCATGGTCGCATTTGGCAAATCAAACAAACTGGCTGGGTGATAGATTATCAAGCTTATCAAGCCAAACCTGGCTATTTTATGCCCTATAAGCTACTCTTAAAAAATGGATCAATACGATTAAAGTTTATTTTACAACCATCGAATGTTAACGGAAGGAGAATAAAATGAATGCTGTTATAAAACCTGAAGTGGAACTATTCAAAGCCGTACAGGCCGGATCTTTAGAACGGGTTAAACTACTCCTAGAACAACATCCGAGTATGGATATAAATTACGTACCTAATCCCACTGAAGTCGCAACCGAGACATATGATTCCCTCATAGATGAAGGTAATACAGCTTTGTTGTATGCGCTCTCTGCTGAAAAGCTCGAAATTGCAAAGGTACTCTTAGAACATAATGCTGATCCCTGTAAATCAAATAAATATAACCTGAATGCATTACATATGTTAACCATGGTCAATCATGATATAGATCAGAACAAAATCAATTTAACCATGACCCTTTTAACGATGCTGCTAAATAACAAATCATTACTGCAGAATATTAATCAAGAAGCCCAATATGATAAACGCAGTCCTCTTGCAACCGCCATCGCATATCTTCCATTAACACTAGCGAAACAAGTAATCCCGCAACTCACGAAACATGGAGCGAAATATAAAGGTGAGGATCCCATGTGGTCGCAAGTCATTGATAGAAGAGATTATGACGATGCTATACAGATGATAGAAAGTTTCTTTCCGGAACAATTAGCAACGAGTGAATTCTTAAAGCCCTCTCCCAGATTTGAGGATAAAGCAGCGATACACGCTGCAATCATCCCTGAAAACGTTGCTTTTCTCAACTTAAGTTTAAAAAAACTTGGACAAAATGCTATAGAGCTCATGAATAACCCCAAGCTCCCAGCACTACAAGTTGCCATTAATCGAGAACCGCTAAACCAAACTATTATTGAAATTTTGCTCGACGCCGGTGCTGATCCAAATGTCGTGCATATTGGGACAAAAAAATCCTTTTCACAACGATTAAAAGAATTAACCCAAATAGAAAGAAGACAAGATGCAAGAGATTTGGATGCTGCGTT
>JAJZUR010000039.1 GCA_021848375.1 Pseudomonadota bacterium
AAAAAATCGGTTGCGCTTTGGTCGCCAGTAATGACGTCCGCTTTATCCAGCAAGAAGATTTTGAGGCGCATGAAGCAAGAGTTTGTATTCATGAAGGTGTGACGTTAACGGATCCAAGTCGTGCGCACTTATATCATGAAGAACAATATTTAAAATCAGCCGAAAAGATGCAATTACTTTTTGCAGATATTCCAGAATCCATTGAAAATAGCATCGAAATTGCCAAACGCTGTACCTTAAAATTAACGTTGGGTAAAACCTACTTGCCAAATTATCCGGTTGAAACGGGCAAAACCATTGAACAATATTTAATGGAGGTTTCAAGACAGAGACTTTCGCAAAAATTTGCCAATAAAGCTGTTCCAGAAACTTATCAAGCGCGATTGGAAACCGAATTAACGGTTTTAAATGCCATGGGGTATGCGGGCTATTTTTTAATTGTCGCCGATTTTATTCAATGGTCGAAAAATAATAAAATTCCGGTTGGACCGGGACGAGGATCGGGTGCTGGATCGCTCGTTGCCTATGTGTTAGGGATCACGGGTATTGATCCTTTGCAATATGATTTACTTTTTGAACGCTTTTTAAATCCAGAACGCGTTTCCATGCCAGACTTTGATATTGACTTTTGCATGGATGGCCGCGATCGCGTGATCGATTATGTGGCCAGGACATATGGAAAAGAGGCGGTTTCGCAGATCATCACTTATGGCACGATGGCGGCTAAGGCAGTAATACGAGATGTTGGACGAGTGCTCGGACATCCTTATGGCTTTGTCGATAAAATTGCGAAATTAATTCCGCTTGAGTTGGGAATTACGTTAGAAAAGGCCTTGGCGCAAGAAGAAACCTTAAAACAGCGATATCAAGATGAAGATGAGGTGAGAAATCTTATCGATTTAGCGAAGAAATTAGAAGGGATCACTCGTAATGCCGGGAAACACGCTGGGGGTGTTGTGATAGCCCCTTCAAAACTAACCGATTTTACTCCACTTTATTGTGATAGTAATGATGGAACTCTACTGACTCAATTTGATAAAAATGATGTTGAAGCGATTGGTTTAGTGAAATTTGACTTTTTAGGTTTAAGAACCTTAACCATTATTGATTGGGCCTTAAAGACCATTAATGAGTTGCGTAGCCAAACTCATCTGCCTCCCATTGATATTGAAAAATTGCCTTTAGATGATCCCAAAACCTTTGACTTATTGCGTTCGTGTCAGACGACGGCCGTGTTTCAGTTAGAATCCCGCGGCATGAAAGATCTGGTGCGGCGTTTGCAGCCCGATAATTTTGAAGAAATAATTGCCTTGGTTGCGTTGTTTAGACCGGGTCCTTTGCAATCGGGGATGGTTGATGATTTTATTAATCGCAAACACGGTCGTGCGACACCTGAATATTTACATCCGCGTTTACTGAATACCTTAAAACCTACCTATGGGATCATTCTATATCAAGAACAAGTGATGCAAATTGCCCAGATTTTGGCAGGGTATACCTTAGGCGCTGCGGATTTATTGCGCCGTGCGATGGGTAAGAAAAAACCTGAAGAAATGGCAAAACAACGAGAAATATTTGTCAAAGGCGCAACGAAGAATGGGGTCGAACCAGCGCGCGCGACCCACATTTTTGATTTAATGGAAAATTTTGCAGCTTATGGTTTTAATAAATCGCATTCAGCGGCCTATGCTTTAATAACGTATCAAACCGCATGGTTAAAAGCCCATTATAAAGAAGCATTTATGGCGGCGGTATTGTCGTCAGATATGGCGCATACGGATAAAGTGGTGATATTTTTGGATGATTGTCAGCATTTAAAAATCCCGGTATTGCCGCCAAATGTTAATATCAGTGAATACAAGTTTTCGGTTGATGCCAAAAATCGTATTGTATATGGGTTAGGCGCTATTAAAGGGGTAGGGGAAGCGGCGATTCAGTGCATTATAGAAGCCCGAAAAAAAAAACCATTTTGCGATCTTTTTGATTTTTGTGCGCGGATTGATTCCAGAAAAGTGAGTCGACGAGTACTGGAAGCGCTTATTCGATCGGGCGCTTTTGATAGTTTTAACCAAGAGCGTTCTACTCTCATGCATAGTTTGGAAGATGCTATAACGGCTGCAGAACAAATGAGTAAAAATCGTCAACAAGGGCAACACGATCTTTTTGGAGGTTCCTTATCCCTAGAAGACATCATGCCAAATGTTGCTGTGAAAATTGTTGAACCTTGGCCTGAACATATTCGTTTGCAGGGTGAAAAAGAAACGTTGGGTATTTATTTAACCGGCCATCCATTGCAGGCATTTGAAAATGAATTACTTCACTTAAGAACCAGTGTTATCCGCGATTTAAGACCAGAGAGAAATAAAAGACAAATTATAGCAGGGATCATTGTTGCTATTCGCACCCTCTTTACACGCAAGGGTGATAAAATGGCTTTTATAACGCTGGATGATAGAACAGGACGGCAAGAAATTGCGATATTTTCAGATCAGTTTCGTGATAATAAAGATTTGTTAGTGAAAGATAATTTAGTGATCGTAGAAGGCGAGGTGAGTCACGATGAATTTAGCGGCGGCTATAAAATGCGTTGTATGGAAGTGAGTAGTTTAGAAAAAGCGCGCTTGAAAGCTGCTAAATATCTGAATATTAAAGTCACTCAAACGGAAATTTCCGAACCTTTTGCGGAAAAATTGAAGGCTATTTTTAAACCCCATCAGTTAGAAAGCGGCTGCCCCGTTCAACTTACCTATCAACGCAACGAATCCGATGTCACCCTACGCCTAGGGGAGAATTGGCGGGTATTGCCGAAGCAATCCTTATTGGATTCCTTAAAGTCGCTAAAAGACATTGCGAGTGTTGATGTGGGATATTAAGTCAAGTCAAGGTGTCAAGTCTTGAAATTTGACAAATCGAAAAGTAAAAAATCTAGACTTGCCACCTTTGCTTCTAGATTCATTGTCTAAAGCATTGTTTTTCGGTACTCTAGTGGGGTAGAAACCACCATATATTGAGTTATCTAATGGGCTTAACTTTGAATTATTTGGAATTTGAACGGCCGATTGCCGAGCTGGAAGCCAAGATCGAAGAGCTGCGGCTGGTTGGCACGGACAGCGTCATTAATATTCAGGATGAAATTGCTCGTCTGGAGTCCAAAAGCCGCGAATTAACGGAGTCCATTTTTCGATCGCTCACCGACTGGCAAATCGTGCAATTAGCTAGACATCCGCAAAGACCTTATAGCCTTGATTATATTCCTCGGGTATTTACTGAATTTGAAGAATTGCATGGCGATCGCGCTTATGCAGATGATCGGGCAGTTGTGACGGGTTTGGCTCGTTTAGACGGCGATCCGGTGATGATTATTGGGCAGCAAAAAGGGCGCGACACTAAAGAAAAATTGTTACGAAATTTTGGCATGATGCACCCCGAAGGCTATCGTAAGGCGCTGCGTATGGCAAAACTCGCTGAAAAGTTTAAGGTGCCGATTATTACCTTCATTGATACGCCAGGCGCATACCCCGGTGTGGGGGCTGAGGCGCGTGGGCAAAGCGAAGCCATTGCCAGAAATCTTTTGGAATTTTCAAAGCTAGAAGTGCCGATATTATGCGTGGTCATTGGTGAAGGTTGTTCGGGTGGTGCACTTGGTATTGGGGTAGGTGATAAAACGTTAATGCTGCAATATGCATATTACGCAACTATTTCCCCGGAGGGGTGTGCAACGATTTTATGGAAGAGTGCAACCAAAGCAGAAGAAGCCGCCGAAGTGATGGGAATAACCGCGCAGCGTTTGTTAAAAATTGGACTCATTGATGAAATTATTGCAGAACCGTTAGGCGGTGCACATCGACGAATAGATGAAATGGCTGCACATTTAAAGAATGCGTTGGTTCAAAGTTTGCAATCTTTTAAAAATCTTTCAACAGATAAATTACTTAAAATGCGGTACCAACGATGGATATCCATGGGAATTTAAATTTAACGCCCGCAAAAATCAAAGCAAAAATTCTCTCATTAACAAGTGCCAAGCATTTATGGGTAGGGTATAGCGGTGGCATGGATTCTCACGTTTTATTGCACGGCGTTGTGCAGGCTTTTGCGGATGATCCAGATCTAGAAATTGCTGCCTTGCATATTCATCATGGAATTAGCCATTTTGCCGACGAATGGGTAATCCATTGTGAAAAGGTGTGTGCGGCATTACAAGTACCGCTCACGGTATTGTATGTGGATGGTAAAGTTGTTGATGGCAGAAGCCCGGAAGAAGTCGCACGAGAAGCCCGTTTTACTGCATTTGAAAATTTTTTAAGCGCGGATGATTGTCTGTTATTAGCGCATCATGAAGCTGATCAAGCGGAAACTATTTTATTAAGATTATTTCGAGGTACGGGTCCTTTGGGTTTAGGCGGGATCCCGGAGCGTTCTAATGTTGGCAAAAGTCATTTGATTCGTCCTTTATTATGGGAGCCAAAAGCCGACATCGAGCAATATGCCAGGGCCAATCATTTACAGTGGATCGAAGATGACAGTAATGCCAACCGCCGTTTTGATCGCAATTATTTGCGAGAGGAAATTATGCCAATTATCAGCGCACGCTGGCCGCGTGTCGTGCGTTCTGTGAATAGAGCCGGTGCGCTCTGTTTTGAAACAGCAACCGCCGTACAAATCTTAGCTCTGCAAGATTTGGAACTGGTGAAAGGCAAAGAACCTGCAAATCTTTCTGTTTCGAAACTGCTGCCTATGGAAATTGCGAGACGCCGCGGGGTTATCCGTTGTTGGCTGCAACAGAAGGGATTTTCCGCACCGAGCTTTGATCATATGGTTAGGATCGATAAGGAAGTGCTTTACGCAAAAGCGGGCGCAAAACCGCAGTTAAAAATTGGTGACTATGAGATTCGCCGGGTGGGGGACGAATTATGTGTTCAGATTTTTGCCCAAGTCCCAGAAAGTGAAGAAAAGAGTTAGAAATTCAACAAAATTTTACAAGTTGAGCTTTACTTTCTATTTTGATATGCTTTAAACCCGTCTAAGTCCACTTTTCACTTACTTTTTTTCTGATAAGGATCTAGATTTACATGACGCGATATATATTTGTGACTGGAGGCGTTGTTTCATCTCTAGGAAAGGGGATAGCAGCAGCATCTCTCGGTGCAATATTAGAGTCCAGAAATCTCAAAGTCACGTTATTGAAATTTGATCCCTATATTAATGTGGATCCGGGTACCATGAGCCCCTTTCAACATGGAGAAGTTTTTGTGACCGAGGATGGCGCAGAAACCGATTTAGATCTAGGGCATTATGAACGCTTTGTGCGAACGACAATGTCCAAACATAACAATTTTACCACCGGACTGATTTATGAAGCAGTGATTGCCAAAGAACGTCGCGGTGATTATTTAGGCGCGACCGTGCAAGTGATTCCCCATATCACCGATGAAATTAAACGCTGTATTGTTGAAAACAGCAAGGGTTATGATATTGCGTTGATCGAAATTGGCGGCACAGTTGGTGATATTGAATCTTTACCTTTCCTGGAAGCCATTCGTCAATTAAGAGGAGAGTTGGGATCAGCGCATACTGTGTTTATCCATTTAACCTTATTGCCTTATATTCCAACCGCAGGCGAAGTAAAGACCAAGCCGACGCAACATTCAGTCAAGGAGCTGCGCTCCATTGGTATTTTACCGGATATTTTAATTTGTCGTTCACAAGCTCCTTTGCGTGATACTGATCGAAAAAAGATTGCCTTATTCACCAATGTAGAAGAACGCGCTATTATTACCTCTTTAGATATGCCTTCGATTTATGAAATCCCGATTATGTTACATCAACAACATTTGGATGACATTGTTTTAGAAAAATTAAGTTTCAAAGCAAAACCTACGGATTTAAGAGAATGGGCGCAAGTGGTACTACGGTTACAACATCCGAAACATGACGTTCGTATCGCCATGGTTGGTAAATATGTCAATTATTCGGATGCCTATAAATCGTTGAATGAAGCCTTAGCGCATGCGGGGGTTCATACCCATACGCGGGTCAATATTGATTACGTAGATTCTGAGCGAGTTGAGCGCGAAGGCGTGACAATTTTAGAGGGCTATGATGCCATTTTAGTGCCTGGGGGCTTTGGCAGTCGCGGGATTGAAGGAAAAATAATGGCTGCAGAATTTGCTAGGATAAATCGAATTCCTTATCTTGGGATTTGCTTAGGACTGCAAATAGCGGTAATAGAATTAGCGCGTCATGTCGCCAACATGGCAGGTGCGAATAGTACAGAGTTTGATTTGAATACACCCTATCCAGTTATTGGTTTAGTGACAGAATGGATGACTGAAACCGGGAAGACTGAAAAACGGAATGCAAAGAGTGATTTAGGCGGTACGATGCGGTTGGGCGCACAAAAGTGCAAACTACTTTCCGGCAGTTTGGTAGAAAAAATTTATGGTAAAAATCCGATCACCGAAAGACATCGGCATCGTTACGAAGTAAACAATCATTTCCTACCGAAGCTCGAAGCAGCAGGGCTTAAATTTTCAGGGCGTTCCGTAGACGGCAGCTTGGTTGAAATGATTGAATTGCCTAACCATCCTTGGTTTGTAGGGTGTCAATTTCATCCGGAATTTACCTCAACTCCTCGTGATGGTCATCCGCTTTTTAGCAGTTTTATACAAGCAGCCATTTCGCATCAAGAGGAGAATATAAATGACCAGTAGTGTGATGGAATTATGTGGGGCACCTATTGGCAATCATCGGCCTTTCTTTTTGATTGCAGGCCCGTGTGTTATAGAAGGCGAAACGCTTGCGATCGAGACGGCTGGAAAACTAAAAGAAATAACCGATCGTTTAGGGATCCATTTTATCTATAAATCATCCTTTGATAAAGCAAACCGCACTTCGATAGAGAGTTTCAGAGGTTTAGGGATAGAAGAGGGCTTGCGCATTTTAGAGTTGGTGAAAAAACAATTTCAAGTTCCTGTGTTAACGGATGTTCATGAAGAAACGCCTTTGTCTGAAGTTGCTTCGGTCGTTGACGTATTACAGACGCCCGCTTTTTTATGTCGCCAGACGGATTTTATTCAAAAAGTGGCGAGTTTTGGTTTGCCCGTGAATATTAAGAAAGGCCAATTTTTAGCGCCATGGGACATGAAAAATGTCGTTGCTAAAGCGCGGAGTGTTGGCAATAGCAAAATCATGGTGTGTGAACGGGGTGTTAGTTTTGGTTACAATAATTTAGTTTCTGACATGCGCTCGCTTGCTATTCTTCGTGAAACCCACTGTCCAGTGGTTTTTGATGCCACGCATTCGGTGCAGCTTCCGGGTGGTCAAGGCAGTGCATCTGGCGGCCAGCGTGAATTTATTCCGGTTTTGGCGCGTGCCGCCGTTGCTGTCGGCGTTGCAGGATTGTTTATGGAAACGCATCCTGAGCCAGATAACGCGTTAAGTGATGGGCCAAATGCATGGCCATTGGATAAAATGGAAGGGTTGTTAACAACGTTAATTCAATTGGATGAGGTAGTTAAAAATGGCCGAAATCAGTGATATTAAAGCGCGAGAAATCCTAGATTCCAGAGGAAATCCAACGGTTGAAGTGGATGTGATATTAGCATCTCATGGAATGATGGGACGCGCGAGTGTACCTTCGGGGGCATCCACAGGCCAACACGAAGCAGTTGAATTACGCGATAATGAGCAGCGTTACGGGGGCAAAGGGGTTTTAAAAGCCATTCACAATATTGAAACAGAAATGAAACAGGCTTTATTGGGTCATGATGTCCGTTATCAAAAAGGCATTGATGATATTTTGATCCGCTTAGATGATACGCCGAATAAGTGTCACTTAGGGGCAAATGCAACGCTCGCGGTTTCTGTTGCCTGTGCGAGAGCGGCAGCGCAAGCCGTTAAAATACCGTTCTACCAATATCTAAAACAAGGTGATGCTGAACCTAGTATTCTTCCAGTTCCTATGATGAATATTATTAATGGCGGTGCGCATGCGGATAATAATTTGGATATCCAAGAGTTTATGATTGTGCCATTGGGGGCACCGACGTTTAAAGAAGCGCTACGTTATGGTGCGGAAACGTTTCATGCTCTAAAAAAAATCTTGTGGGAGAAAGGCTTAAATACGGGTGTCGGAGATGAAGGGGGTTTTGCCCCAAATCTCCCTTCTCATGAAGTTGCCTTACGTTTGATTTTGGAAGCCATTGAAAAGGCAGGCTTTAAAGCGGGGCATGAGATTGGAATAGCGCTTGATCTTGCCAGCAGTGAATTTTATAAAGATAGCCAATATCATTTAAAATCTGAAAATAAATCCTATACCAAAGAGCAATGGGTTGCCTATTTGGAACGGTTGGTGACCGAATACCCGATCATCTCGATAGAAGATGGAATGGCGGAAGATGATTGGGAGGGATGGAAACTACTGTCTGACAGCCTAACCAAGCGCGTTCAATTAGTCGGCGATGATATATTTGTCACCAATATCAAACGGTTAACCCGTGGGATCCGCGAACAAATTGCTAATGCAATCTTGATCAAACCAAACCAAATCGGAACGCTCACCGAAACTTTTCATACCATTCATATGGCGAAAGAAGCCAAATATGAAACGGTGATTTCGCATCGTTCGGGGGAAACTGAAGATACTCTAATTGCAGATTTGGCCGTTGCGAGCCATGCTCAGCAAATTAAAACTGGATCTTTATCACGTAGTGAAAGAATGGCAAAATACAATCAATTGTTGCGCATTGAAGAAGCATTGGGAGACAAAGCCCGTTATGCAGGACGTGCGCCTTATAAAAACCGGCAGCGAGTAGTTACATGAGACGTGGGATCATGATAACCCTTGGGTTTTTATTGATGACCTTACAGTTTAATCTATGGCAAGGTCAGGGGAGCCTGTTAGATGTTTTTCGCTTACAGAAAACCATTGCAGCGGAGCGTGAAGGGATCCAAAAACTCACCGCAAGAAACCAAATGCTAGATGCCGATGTGCAATTATTAAAAACGCGCCCCGATGCGATGGAAGATAGGGCAAGAAGCGAGCTCGGTATGATCAAAAACGGCGAAACCTTTTGTTTAGTGGTAGAGCTCGTGCGTTAATTCATTGACAGATTATCAGGGAGGATAGTATGAAACCACAACAAAATCTCTCGTTTGGTGGAGAGGGACTTTCAGAAGTAAATAATATACTAAAGGTGGATCTAAAAAATGAAAATCAAAACAATGATTCAGATCTGCCCGATATAAAATCTTTAAGTTCACTGCTTCCTGAGGTTGATAAACTGCTCACCTCTAATCCAGACCGGCATGATATTGTCGTTAATTCAATAGTAGCCATTAAGTTGGCGATAGCAGCCAATGAACCGCAATTAGCACTGCAATTATTGAAACAATCTACCTCTTTAGGTGGAGACAAAAAAGCGTTAAATGAATTATTTGAATATAGTATTCAACATCGTTCTACTGAAGTTATTTATGAATTGATTTCGATGGGAGCGACTAACATTCCATCTGCATTACTTATTATGCAAAAAGACGAATCTAAAACATCTTGGAAAGGTCAATATGAAGCGACTTATCAGGCCTTGGTCGATCGTTTGGTTGCGGGATGTAACGCTATTATTCGCAGCGAAAATGGTATGAATACTGTTTTATTTTGTGATTTAAATGATAGTGAGACTGAAAAAAAATCATTAACAGAAGCGCTCAGTTTTATGATAAATAAAAAACAAACAGAAGCCAAAACTTTATTGGCGGTAAAAACGGTTAAAATTCTATTAGATTTAGATAAGTTATTATTAGATGCAATCAAGGTTGGCAATTGTGAAGCTTGTGAATTATTGATTATGGGAAGTAATACCCCCCTTAATACCCATTTGGCTGTTTCGAATAAATGCATTGCTGCTAATTATGCTTCGGCTTTGGTTTTAATGCAGTCTTTTAGTACGGCCTTCGGCTGGTCAAAAAGTGGTGGGTACCATCAAATTTATGCTCTATTAGTCAGCTCATTAGCAACAAAGAGTATTCCTTCACCGCTTACGATAGTTTATTCTAATGTTGAAGAAGAGCAGCAAAATAATTTGATAAGAAAAGATCAGATAGAAAAGGAATCGCAAATAAAAAACCAAGAAAAAACGAAATTATTGGAAGCTTTACAATACATGATTAAACGCAATGAACCCTCAGCTTCTTTGTTGTTGAAAGAAGCCATCATCAGAACGGTTATTAATTTGAACGAACTTTTATTGTTTTCATTAGAAGTTGGAAATGGCGAAATAGCAAGTGCTTTAGCGATGCCGCTTTATAAAGAAAATAACGCGGATTTACCACCAACCGTCATTCCAAATACGGGGGCTACTAATATTATTTCTGCGCTGCAATATATGGAAAAAACTAGTGCGTATGGTTGGAAAACGAGTTCATATCATGATGTATTTGTAAATTTGCTAAAGTCAATTTGCACATATCCTGAGGCTATGGCTGCGGATAAAGCAAAACTAAAAGGTGTTGTATGCTCTCTAATCGTCAACAATGGATATGAATACTTAAAGGAAATTTGTAACTTATTAAGTACCGATCATATTGCGAATTCATTACAAGCACAAGTAAATAGCTTATTGAATACTATACAGGATATCCCCAATCATGCTTGTTTCGTGCAAGCGGTGCTTCCAAAGACTAAAACTTATTTAGGTGAGACAGGTAACAATGCTCTGCAGGCTATGTTTATTCGTTCTCTTCAAACTGGAAATCAAGATTTTTTTAATTTCTTGTTAGATGGTCATGCAGATCATTTAACCTTGAAAGCGGTTAATAATAAACACAACGAGGCACCCTTGTTCGTTGCTGTTGCATATGGCCGCAGTGAAGCAGTAAAAAAATTATTAGATAAATGTACCACCGCGGATGCAGAATTACTTTTAAAAGCACAAGAAAAAGCAACCAGTATTCAGAAAGAAAATAGCGCATATTATAAAGTGAGCTTTCTTTCCAATAACAGCCTTTCTGATGAAGCATTCAATTGTCTGCAGGCAAAGGCCTTAGTACCGGATAATCGTCACTTATCATCCGTAGCTGACCATAATTGAGCTTCATTACTCCTATAATACCTTAGAGATTGGATCCCATCCATAAATTAGGCTATTTTTAAAAAACAGGGTTTATTTAGGATGGCGTAGCAAAGCATGTACTATCGAAATCTCGCGGCTTTTATTCTCACTTTTTTTTCGCTTTTCTTCCTGGTACCGGGTGTATCGCTTTCGATGTTGCGAATTGATTCTGGGGAAGCGGTATCAACCAAATTTATTAATGTAAAAACGGATCTGTATAATAAATCCCGTTCAATTCTTAATACGGTAGAATATTTATATCATCACAATAATCGTTTTGTGGCGATAGTCATCTTTATCTGTAGCGTTATCATACCGGTGGTGAAGGGTTTAGGCTTAGGCTTTATTTTTTTTAGCCGAAATTATCATGTAAAAAAGAAGATATTCAATTTTATTAAAGCCATTGCTAAATGGTCAATGAACGATGTTTTTATTGTTGCAATTTTTTTGGCCTATCTTTCGGCGGGGACTACCATTCACGAGCTGTCAACAACAGCACTGATGGGTAAGCCGCTGGAAATTGATGTGTTGTTTAATATGACTGCGCATTTAGAGATGGGGTTTTGGTGCTTTTTAACCTATTGCCTTATGTCTTTATTGGCGTTGCAGCTTTATTCGATAAAGCCGGATCATGATTTTAGTCATCTATGAGCATTTTTTTAAATGTTTCTAGTTCTTCTAAAAGTTTATCCCTTTTTTCTTTAATTTCTTTTAATTCTGGCGGGCGATTATGGTTAAAATAATATAAATTTAATTTATCATGATGAAGAGTAAGTCGGGCAATTTTTTTCTTTATTTTTAATAATTTAATTTTTTTAGAAATG
>JAJZUR010000040.1 GCA_021848375.1 Pseudomonadota bacterium
GGCTCTTATAGTAGATAAATTTACCAGGATTTCAGAAACAGAATCGGGGCAACGCCGTGCAGCTGCATAAGCGGGGACCATCTTAAATTCAACGAAAAGTTGTCTTGACTATGGGGTCCACTTTATTCTTTTGAATTCCGGACGCTTCGGTTTTAATCTTTAAAAAATTTTCGAGGCACTGTTTAGACGATAATTCTGCTGCTCGAACTAGCCCCTTTCCAGTTTTGGCTTTAGGCTTTCTTTTTACAGATTGATGATAGCTTGTTATCATTCAATTTTCCTTTAAATAAATATCATAACATTAACTGATTTTTTAGCCAGTATTGATTTGTAGTCTGCCTACGGGTTAAGGTCACAATGCTCTCCTTAGTTCGAACTAATTTTGTTATGTTAGAATATTTTCTATGGATGTTTCAATGGGGTCAATTCCAATAGATGAATTTAAAGTAAAATGCTTGCATATTTTAAATGAGGTACATGAGGTGGGACGTCCACTAACGATTAGTAAGAATGGAAAGCCTTTTGCTATTGTCGTACCATATCCGGCAGATGCTAAACCAAAGTCTGCACTCTTTGGGATTTTGAAAGATAATATAATGATTCATGGGGATATTATTTCTCCAATTAATGATAAATGGACGGCAAAATTCTCATGATAAGATTACTTTAATGGCACTACTACACTTAGAAAACCTATCTCTTGCATTTGGGGAAGCACCGCTTCTCGACAAAATTAATTTGCAAATTGAGCCTAAAGAACGAATCTTTCTTATTGGCCGCAACGGGATGGGTAAATCCTGTTTGCTGAAGGTTATCTTGGGTACTCTAAAACCAGATTCTGGGAAGGTACATCGCTCTCCCCTCCTCAAAATTGCCGAATTAGCACAGGAATTGCCAGCTTGTGGTGATAAAACAGTCTATAACATGGTTGCTGAGGGGGTACAAGAAGTTGGTTTATTATTGCAGCGTTATCATCATTTGACCCAGTCTCCGCCTAAGCATATGGATGATGCCTGGCTACGCGAATTAGAAGAAGTTCAAAAGCAATTGGAAATGCGAAATGGTTGGCAATATGGGCAGATTATCGATAACATTTTGACGCGCTTGGAATTGCCGCCAGATAAAAAAATGAGTGCCCTTTCCGGCGGATGGCAGCGACGAGTTGCACTGGCTCGCGCATTGGTTGACCAGCCCGATCTGCTTTTATTAGATGAACCCACCAATCATTTAGATTTGGAAGCAATCGAATGGCTGGAAGAATATCTTGCGCAATACACAGGGGCTGTTTTATGTATTACCCACGATCGTGCCGTGTTAAAAAAGCTCAGTAAACGGATTTTAGAATTAGATCGCGGTAGATTAACTTCTTGGGATAGCAGTTATGATCAATATTTAATTGATAAAGAACATATGCTTGAAGTTGAAAGCAAACATGCCAAACAATTTGATACTCTGTTGGCTAAAGAAGAGGTTTGGATCCGACAAGGAATCAAAGCGCGACGCACGCGTAATGAAGGTCGAGTACGAGCGCTCGAAAAATTAAGATTAGAACGCAGCCAAAGACGTGATTTGCAGGGCCGCCCTACTTTTAGCAGTAACCAATCGAAGACATCAGGTGAATTGGTCGTGAACGCCGAAAACATTAATTATCATATTCAACAAAATTATTTAGTCAAAGATTTTACGATTCAGATTTTACGTGGTGATAAAATTGCCTTGATTGGTCCGAATGGGGTTGGCAAAACGACTTTTTTAAAATTATTATTGGGAGAATTAACCCCTGACTCCGGAGTGCTTCAATTGGGAACCAATTTACAAATTGGGTATTTTGATCAATTACGTGCGGGGCTTGATCCAGAAGCCTCGGCAATTGAAAACGTGGCCGGTGGTCGAGAAACGGTGACCATTAATGGCAAAGAAAAACATATTATTAGCTATTTATCCGATTTTTTATTTACCCCGCAGCGAGTTCGAACCCCAATTAAATTTCTCTCTGGTGGTGAATGTAATAGACTATTGCTTGCCAAACTGTTTAGTTTACCCAGTAATCTATTGGTTTTAGACGAACCCACCAATGATTTAGATATTGAATCATTGGAATTGTTGGAAGATATTTTAGTAGATTATAAAGGCACTCTATTATTGGTTAGCCATGATCGCGCTTTTGTGAATGAAGTTGCAACCAGCACGCTTTACTTTAGAGGCAATGGCCAAATTGAACAGTATATTGGCGGATATGATGAGATATTGCATGCAAAAACCCCGTCCCCCGCCAAAAAAGATCTTGTTAAACCGGCAGCCGAAAAAGCAAAAGAAGATCGTACATCCATTCAATTTAATACAAAATTAAAAAAAGAATTAGCCGACATTCCGCAAAAGATTGCTGAATTAGAAAAAAGAGCGCAAAAATTACAGCAAGATATCGCTGAACCTACTTTTTATAGTAACCCCAAAGCGTTTATTGATCAAAAATTTGAAAAACTAAGGGAGACTGATCGTTCGGTGCAAGAGCTTTATCAACGCTGGGAGGCACTAGAAGAAATAAAACACATGAGCTCATGATTAATTTATTTCTTTTACAAATCGATTTGCCGTGCGGCTGTAATCTGTATCCAAACTAAAGAGCGTAAACCGCGTTTTCTTATCGTAGATATCTATCGCTTCGATTTCTTTTAAACGTTTGGCAAGATAAATAAAGAGTGGTAAGAGCAAAATATCGAAAATGAATTTAATAAACAACATGCCGAAAATAAGCGAAATTAATGAGTGATTGTCCATAGAGTTATAAAAGGCAATAACGCCAAATAGCGCACTATCCACACTCGAAGCCATAATCGTTGATACTATAAACCGTGCCCCGATAAAACGGCCTTTTAATTCGAGTTTCAGTTTAGCCATCGTAAATGAATTTAAAGTTTCTGAGGCAAAATAACTAAGGAGACCTCCAATAATGGCGCGATTATTGGCTTGTAAAAGGATATCGAACATTGCGTTGTGCGGATGATAGCTTGGACTTGGCAGATGTATCACTAATTGACCGTAAATTAAGACAATAATGTTAAAAAGAAATCCCCACCAAATGGCAAGACGGGCATACTTATAACCATAGACTTCCGTAATGAGAGTAGAGAGAAAAAACGTAAAGGCAAAAATGAAGGTTCCAGCATTGGCGACGATACCAACTATTTTGATCAACCTGAGATCAAACCAGTTACCGAGGAGAATGACCATAGAAAAGGTAGAAATTAAAAACCATAAATAGCGTGGGACGAACTGAAACCCTTCTTTCCCTGTCAATTCCTGTTGCATGAGATCTGACCCTCACAATAAGGTGGCGGTTTGATCTGGCTAATACCGCTAGTGGCAAGGGTAATATATTTTTATAGGAATGACAATTCTTTTCAACCTAAAAAATAGAAAGTTATCAGACAAATATTTATATATGAACGCCGACAAGTCTGCCAATCACAAAGGTCGTTACGCCTGCTAAAGTTCCAATGGCGAGCATTCTAAAACCACTATAAAAAGCGCCTCGTCCGGTAAAGAAACTCATCGTGACGCCGACAACAAAAAGGGAGAGCCCTGTGAAGATGATAGATATCCGTAAGCTCATGTAGTTGATGTGGAAAAGAAATGGAAATAACGGGATCAGTGCCCCAAACGCAAAGGAAATAAGCGAAGAAAAAGCAGCTCCCCAGGGTGAGCCCAATTCATCAGGATTTAAGCCTAGCCCTTCTCGCACGAGAGTGTTTAAAGCAAGTTCCCTATTCACTAGTATTTTATTGGCAAACGCATCTGCATCCACTTTGCTAAGCCCTCGGTCTTGATAAATAGACGAGAGTTCGGCAGCTTCTTTTTCCGGGTTTTTACTAAGCTCTGTTCGCTTTTGCGCAATTTGATATTCAAAGAGCTCGCGTTGAGAGCGCATTGAAATATACTCGCCAGCTGCCATGGAAAAAGCACCAGCGCCTAAACCTGCCATGCCGGCAAGAATAATCAAACTAGAATTGGTTGAGGCGCCCGCGATCCCTAAGATAAGGCTAGCATTGGACACGAGACCATCATTGATCCCGAATACGGCCGCTCGGATAGCGCCGCCGCTTCCCAAGGTTGAATTAATTCGTAAGCGCAAGCTTTGCTTCCACGTTGAATATTCTGGTATTTAAGAGGCTTGAGCAAAGTCCTAATGCAAGGAAGGCAAAGAAGCCGCTAAAGACAAAGACAGTTGTGAAATAGTTGTTTGTTGCTAAGTAACCACATAAAAATGAGGATAGCATGGTTGAAAAGCCGCTAAAGATATAAAATAAGCCGATGGCAGTTCCATAAAACTGTTTCTCAACGCTTCGAAATACCAGTGCAGAAAATACGATTTGTGCGCCAGCACGTTGGATGCCCCAGGTACAAAGACCTATGATGGCAGCACCCCACCCTAGATAACTAATATTGTAAAAACAAATATTAAAGAGGGCTAAAGAACCGATGGTGATGTAGAGAATTTTTTTCAGATGACCTTTATCGATTTGCGATCCGATAATCGGTGAGCTTATCAACATGATGGAGTTAAAAATGGCGATGGTCGATAGATAAAACCATTCAGGATATTCATTATGCTTCAAGTACATCATAAGCAAGCCATCATTAAATCGGCCAAGGAAAAAGAGGAACGTTAAAAATAAAATGGGTGAAATGGATTTAATGACCTTTTTTAATTCACGAAAAGAAAATGATTTTTCTTCAACATGATTCACTGTTAGAGAAAAAGAAAAAATAACCGCGGGAAAAGCCAACAAGCAGCAAAGCGTAATAAAAAAATTTAAATTATCTTTTAGGGTTCCTAAAAAAAAAGTGGATATACTAACGATTAAGGGACCTAATACGCAGCCAAACGTTTTAGAGACATTTAACAACCCTAACGCGAGGCCTCTGTTTTTAGCTTTTCCTGCAACAAAAGCGTCCCTTGGTGAAGCAAAGGTGCCATTTGCGATGCGCTCTAAAGTTTTAGAAAATAACACTATCCACGGGGATGGCAAAAATAACATGGCTTTAGAAGCGAATGCCATGCCTGTGGAACACAGAAAAATATTTCTTTTATTTTTAATTTTATCGAACAGTACCCCGTTAGCAAGTCTAAAGACATTGGAAAGAAATTCGGTAATTCCTTCCAAAATTCCGAGGATAAGTAAGGAGAGGCCGAGAGAATCTGTAATAAGGAACGGGATGATGGTCATCCCAATAGTTGTTGAGACAGCCAAAAGAAAGTTCATTAAATAGATTTGAAACATTTCATCTACATCCAAACTTGAAGAAGTTACTTTATGCTGGAATGAGAAATTTGTCAATTTAATTTCACCTGTAAATTTGTTTTTACAGATTGTGTTTTTAAACTAAACTTTTCACATTCCAGTGCTTATGACATCCAATATAGTATGGTAAGAAATAGAAATTTTTCCATTACTTTTTGAGACTTTTTTCTATTGACTTCTCTTTGTTAAAAACATAAGCTTCTGTGTAAGAAAAATAGGATTAGTAAGCCAACTGTTAATGTCCTTTTTATATTCAGGATTTTTATGTTATTAACCAAAATGTGCGCATACACTGTTCAATCAATATGAGGAATGAATTCATCACGTTACTGATCCACACTCTACAAATGTTACCAACCGAGTGGCTTGGCATTTTAATGTATGGTGCGGCTATCGGGATCTTCTTTTCCTTGCATCGTTATTTTGGTAAAGAAGGGATTTTTTTGTTTATCATTGTAGCCGTTATTATAGCAAACCTTCAATCCTTAAAAGCTATTGAACTTACTTTCTTTGATTACCCCATTGCGATGGGCTCAATCCTCTTCACCCTCTGCTTATTTGCAGTTGACGTCATTAGTGAATACTACGGCAAAGAAAGCGCCATCAAAGCCATTTGGTTAGGCTTTGCCGGTATGCTGATGTTATCTCTTATAATGCTTTTGACGCTCGGGACTCAAGTTATTAATGCGGCTCCGGATTCTTCCTATTATCATTATGTTCAAGTCCATGATGCCATGGCACTGCTTTTTACCCCTACCCCTGCCCTCTTTTCGGCAAGCTTGATAAGTTATCTCGTCAGTCAATATATCGATATGGGATTTTTTCTATGGCTGAAAAAAAGATGGGGAGAAAGACTTCTCGCCTTCAGAACTTTATTATCTACCGTCCTATCTACAGGAGTAGACAATTGTCTTTTTAGTTTTTTAGCGTGGCGAGTTTTATATCCACTGCCTATCGATTTCAAAAGCTTCCTGATGACATATATTTTTGGTGCTTTTGGCTTAAGAGTTATATTGAGTGTGGTAAATTCACCGCTTATTTATCTGGCGCGACGTCAATGGGAACCTGCACGATGAAATTAACTTATTCAAATTTTCAATTTGATATCATAAAAACCTGTCCTGCTTCGCGTGCGCGTTTAGGATTACTGTGTACACCACATGGCACTGTCTCTACGCCTAATTTTATATTTTGCGCAACCAAAGCAGCAATTAAAAATGCTTCACCTCGACAAATGCAAGAAAATGGCACTCAATTCATGTTGGCAAATACCTATCATTTGATGTTAAATCCGGGTGGTGAATTAATTGAACGAATGGGCGGCTTACATCAATTTATGGGTTGGAATGGACCTTTATTAACAGATTCAGGTGGTTACCAAGTCTTTAGTTTGGGTTATGGATCAGTTTCAAGTGAAATTAAAAGAAAAAACATGGGAAATCGAGAAAAAACGGTACGACAAATTTCTGAAGAAGGCGTTACGTTTAAATCGTATATCGATGGTAGTATCCATACCTTAACGCCTGAAAAGTCAATGCAGATCCAACGTCAATTGGGTGCAGATTTTGTCGTGGTGTTTGATGAGTGCACGCCGTACAACGTGGATAAATCGTATACTGAAAAATCGTTACACTTATCGCACCGTTGGGGAGAGCGTTGTGTGAGGGAATTCTCCCGGCATGATAATGGAAAACAAGCTATGTATGGCGTTATTCAAGGTGGTGTTTATAAAGATCTGAGAAAAATTGCAGCAGAATTTGTGAATGCACAACCCTTTTTTGGCCATGCCGTTGGCGGTTCACTTGGCGCTGAAAAAGAGCAAATGTATGAAGTGGTTGCACACACCTTGCCATTATTGGATGCAAGTCGTCCAGTGCATTTATTAGGTATTGGGGGCGTTGGTGATATTTTTGAGGCAGTTCAACATGGCGTAGACACCTTTGATTGTGTTCACCCGACTCGTTTGGCACGCCATGGCGGTGCCTTGATTCCTGCTGCAAAAACAGAGACAAATAGAGAGCATCTCGTGTTAAGTAATCAAAAATATCGTTATGATGAACGTCCAATTGATGAAACGTGTCTTTGTGAAACCTGTAAGACCTATTCGCGCGCTTATTTACGGTATTTATTGAGTGCCAATGAAATGCTTGCGACACAAGCGCTGACCATTCATAATGTGTCGTATATGAACCGCTTGATGGCGGCTATTCGTCTTGCCATTGCGGAAGATCGCTTGAAAGCTGAGAAAGAGTTTTGGATTTCCAGTGAGCGCATATCAAAAAAAGACTTATCATTCGCATAAGGTCTCTCCTTTTAAGCGAACACCCTTTTATTATTTATCTTTAGCTACTAAACTAATAATAAATTTGCTCAAGAGAATTCGTGTAATTATGCTAAGATATATCAGAATAAGCGCGATATACCTACTACTGTCATTATGGATTGCTCCTTTAACTTCTGCATTTGCTAATGGGGTATGCAGTGTGCCTGGGATCCCATCTGCAAAAGAAATAGCAGAAACGCCCTCACAGCATGGCAAAAGACATCATCATCCCGTGAAAAAACAGACAAAAAAAACTGTCAAAAAATCGACGCATACCACTTCTGCTCCGAAAAAGGGAAAGACGGCAGCAGAAGTAGAAGAAATTCCCACATATCCTTCAATGCAACGTGCTGGCTGTAAAGATCACCCTGAATTAGTGAAAGATTGTTGGTCTATCCCCGATCAACAAGTGGCTTGTCGAGTAGTTTACCCTGCAGATCTGATCGATAATACTTGCACCGAATTTTCGGATAAGTTAACGAATTGTGAAGCGTATGCTTGTCAAAGCGCTTCAGCCCAGGATCCTACGGTTAAAACACAATGGCAAATTGTTAAAGCCTCTGGGGATCGTTGCATTGTCTCTAGTACGACAGATAATATCGGCATCAAAGATGAAGATGGCACACCCCTTCCGATTACCCAAACGTGCGAATATGATGATATGGGGAAACGTGCCTTAATAAAACGCTTTAGAGATGCTGAAAACCGCTTCTTCCATTTTTCCACCTGCGAACACTTTGAGGGGATCTACAATTGTAGTTTCACTTCTGATGGAAAAGCCATTAAAGATGCTATTGATGAGCAGTAAGTTCCCGCTTGTATTGCTTTAAAATTTTGATATCATTTTTTAGTTTGGCAATGGAATCATCTAAAAAGGTGCATATGTATCAAATCATTGGTCGAAAAAGGTCTCGTGTAGACCGTTGATGATTTGAAGAGAGGATCTGCCCTTATCAGTCGGCGGCTCTTCATATCGATATAGGTACGGGTGACGGCGCATATGTTTATAAAAACGCACGACAGAACCCAGATCAATTCTATATTGGTATAGACAGTAACACAGAAAACATGGCGTTCTATTCTGCTAAAGCTGCATTGCGTCCAGCAAAAGGTGGTTTACCTAACGTTCTGTATTTGCATTCTGGTTTTGAAAATCTTCCCGAAGCATTAAGCGGTCTCGCCTCGGCTGTTACCATTCTATTGCCGTGGGGTTCCTTGCTTAAGGCAGTCGCTAAACCGGAAATGTCCGCATTAAATGAAATAGCTCGACTTTGTCGCGAAAATGCTACCCTGCGAATTATTTTTGGTTATGAGCTTACCTCTGAGCAAAAAGTCATTGAAGAACTGGGCTTGCCCCTGCTTATACCTCAGTATTTAGAGACATCCTTTCGCAACGCTTATTTAGAGGCTGGTTTCCATATTCAATGGAAAATGTTAACGCAAGACGCGCTTAAATCGCTGCCAACCACCTGGGCTAAAAAGCTTGGTTACGGTAAGCCGCGTCAATTTTTGGAGGTAACCGCTAAGTATAAAAAACGCTAGTGTGCAGTAATGACGGGTTTTTTGACGTTAAATTGCACCAATAGCGCCGCGCATAACATGATAATGATGCCTGCGATCTGATGCACTGAAAGGGTTTCGTCTAAGAGTAGAACGCCTATTAAGACCGTCGAAATGGGCTCTAAAACTGAAACCAAGGCCGCTTTGGTGACATTGACCTTTTTAAGGCCATAAAATAATAGCCATAATGGCAAAACCGTACCGATAAAGGCAAAGCCAATGTATTGAAGGCAGACAATCATAGTTTCGGGTATCTGTAAGCTTTGTTGGGAGAAACAGATCATTGCAAAGGAAGCAGCATTCCCAAGGCAAACCATAAAACTTGCCCATTGCGATGGGATTTTTTGTCCGATCTTTTGACTTGAATAGAAGTAAGTGCCATAAAATAAAGCAGAGCCAAGCCCTAATAGAATACCAAACACATTAAAATCCGTATCGTCTGTGATGGACAATAACATAATGCCGGGTAGAATTAGGAGGAGCGCACCTATTTCGATGAGGGTTAATTTGCGTTTATCAATCAACCAATTGAGGATAGCAACCAATAGAGGGAAAAGATAGAAAATGACCATTGCAATACCGCTGCCAACATGCGGGATCGCCGAAAATAAACAGTAGGTACCGAAGCTATAAAACGTACAACCGAGCACAAAGCAAAAACCTAACGCCTTAAACGGCATTTTAGAATGCTTAGGCATTTTTAAGAAAGGAGTGATAAATAGCGTTGAGAGAATAAAACGCCAAAACAACATGTCAGACTCTGAATATCCGGCTTCAAGCAAAACCGTCCCAAAGTAGCCAATAGTACCGAAGGTAATGCCCGAAAGCGCAACGCATATGATAGGTAAAAATGAATTCATGCTACGAATGTATCATACTATGGCTTAACTTTGCTTCCTGGTATTTTATCAGGATATTGCTCGGCGAGTGAAATGGTGATCCCTCGTTCTGTCATAATACGTGCATGTTTGCGGGTTAAGGCGCGCGGTTCTGGAACCCCACAGGAATGACTGATAACCCCGGTCTCATACATGATGCTTTTGACGTAATTCGCAACCCGTATCGACTTATTGGTGGGATCTAAACCTCGCACAAGATGAGGTTCATGGGTTGTGATCCCGGTAGGGCAATGGTTGGTATGGCATTTTAAGGCTTGAATGCAGCCAAGTGCGAAAGCAAAACCTCGCGCAGAAACAATAAAGTCTGCGCCCACACATAAGGCCCATGCCACATCCGCTGGCGTTATTAACTTTCCAGAGGCAATAACTTTAATGCGTGAGCGTAACCCATATTCCACTAAAGTATCCACTAAAACTGGCAGACTTTCGGCAATGGGTAATCCCATATAGTCGATAAGGCTAAGCGGCGCTGCTCCTGTTCCACCTTCTGCGCCATCTAATGTGATAAAGTCGGGCGCATTTTCAATGCCTCGTCGCAATATTTCTTGGCACAGATCATCTAACCAATCATAGCTGCCAAGGACTATTTTAAAACCGACTGGTTTGCCAGTGACGCTTCGAATATGATCTAACATATCTAAGAGTTCGGATGCGTTACTAATTTCAGGATGTCGATTTGGGCTAACGGAATCATGATAGGGTTGAATAAAACGAATGGCGGCAATTTCTGGAGTCACTTTTACTGCGGGTAAAATTCCACCTTTACCCGGTTTTGCGCCCTGGCTTAACTTCAGTTCAAACATTTTAATCTGTGGATAGAGTGCGGTTCCTCTTAATGCCACGTCACTTAATTTTCCATTGATATCACAGAATCCATATTTTGCGGTTCCGATCTGTGCGACTAAATCACAGCCGCTTTCCAGGTGATAGGGCGATACCCCCCCTTCCCCGGTATTTAACCAGCAACCGCCCATTTTTGCGCCATGAGATAAAGCGAGGACTGCGTTTTTAGAGATTGCTCCAAAACTCATCCCTGAGATGTTAAAGATGGATTTGGTTTCGTATGGGTTTTTGCAATACGGCCCAATGATAACGGGCTTTGATTCGACTGCATCCTCACCTAATACGGGAAATGGGGCATCCACAAAAAGGACAGTACCGATAGGGCGCAGATCTCGGGTTGAGCCAAATCCAACCATGGTATCGTTACCTTTAGCGGCTCGATATACCCAAGTTCGTTCTGCGCGATTAAAGGGAAGTTCTTCCCTATCCTGAGCAAACCAAAACTGCCGTAAATATACCCCCATATATTCTAAAATATACCGAAAATGTCCAATGATTGGAAAATTGCGGAGCACTGCATGCTCTTTTTGCTGTATGTCCCAGATTGCTAATGCGACCAGAACAACTAATATAATGACCAATGTCGTAATCATATATTATCCTTGCCTATCTACCTTACTATTATTTTAGCAGAACATTCAGACAAGATTTTAGTTGAATAACTTATTTTTATGATTGCCTCCCTAGAACAATCTCTAGCAAGCAATCATCAATAGGCTATATATTATTTTTATAATTTTTTTGAATTCTATGTTTATACCTGATTATTTTCATTCGCCCCTTCAATACTGAAGTGCATCACTAGACCAGCCTAAAGACTTAAACAATACCTCTTTTGGAGTC
>JAJZUR010000041.1 GCA_021848375.1 Pseudomonadota bacterium
CCAACAGTTCAAAAATGCCTTTTGTTGGACATCGCTTTGCTCAATCCAACCTACATTTTAGCTACTGCGCTGCCTTCTCTTGTGGTAAAATTGCTTTTTGATGACTTAGGAGTATGGAGTGGTATGTAGTTTCAAAAAATATGGATTCGTCTGAATGTCATTGCCCTTTTAATTTGCACGATTACAATACCCGGACTTGCGGCAGCAGAGACATTTCGAGTCAATATGTCCTTAAAGCAAACGTGGACACCGGAATTAGAAGAAACGTCACATCTTGCTCAATTGCCCTATGTAATAGAATACAGCAAAGGGGATAAAAGACTTATTGTTGCACTGCTCAATAACGATCCCGCCCAAAGTCGCAAACAAATTAAATTGTTGGAACAATTAGAAGCTTTGAAACCGGATGCTACCTTAGAACAAGCAGAAGTGCAGCCAACGCCAATCAAACTCTTAGCGCAGTTAAAGCGCTATGGGTATACAGCGGAGGATGTGGCTTACTTTGAAATTACTGACATCTTAAACCAATTTTTTGGTCCAAGAGTGCATACCCAAAAGACTTTGGAAAAAGAAACAAAACGCTTGATTACAGAGTTAAATGAACGCAAGGATTATGCAAAGGCCGGAACGTTCTCAACGGAAGCGTTTAAAAAATGGTTTGAAACTAAAACTCGGCAACCTTTTACAGTGGAGAAGATTAAAGACGGGATCTTGGTTGCCCCGCTGGGGACGAAGAAAACCACCTATTTACAAACCTTAGCGACGCGAATGGATGCCATACAAGACAAGTTTTTTTTAGAACACTTAGCGAAGGCGCTGAGTGATAAACAAAATAAAACCGTTGTGGTCTTAAGAGCGGGCAGCAAATTTATTACAGAAGGTCGTATTTTAAGTAATATGATGGACAGTGAGCCTAAAATTTTGTTTCAATAGTATTATCGCGTAAGATATTTTCTTTATCGAGGGTAATGCGGTTATCAAAAATAAAGCAATTCCCTTCCCATAGGCTTTTTTCAGTTGGGATCTGTTCAAGATATTTTAAGATCCCGCCGTGTAACTGATAAACATTTTCAAAGCCTTGTTCTAAGAGATACGAAGAAGCTTTTTCGCAGCGAATGCCGCCAGTGCAAAACATGGCAACTTTTTTATGTTTGGCCGGATCTAATTGTGTTTTCACATAAGTTGGGAAATCTCTAAAATGGCGGGTATTGGGATCTACCGCGCCTTTAAAAGTGCCGAAGGCGACTTCGTAGCCATTACGCGTATCTAATACCAACACGTCTTCTTTAGAAATCAGATCATTCCAATCTTCAGACTCCACATAAACGCCGCTTTTTTGCGTGGGATCAATACCAGGTACTTTGAGCGCTACAATTTCGTTTTTAAAGAGGATCTTTAATTTATCAAAGGGTTGGAAAGTCGAAACCGAATATTTGCCTTCCAGATCGGAAAATTCAGGAATAGCTTTTAAAAAAGTGATAAGGGTTTTTATAGCGTCTCTCTTCCCGGCCACCGTGCCGTTTATACCTTCTGTTGCAAGCAGCACGGTGCCTAGGATCTCTTGTTCTTGGCAAAGAGATTTCAGTTGAGCTTGCAGAAGCTTTGGGTCAGTCAACTTAACAAATTTGTAAAATGCGACGACTAGAACGGAAACCATCGAAAAATCTCATTGATATTCATAGTAATTGTTTATTATCTTATAAAGTTGCTGCTCGATCAAGAAGGGGTCAGTAAACTTTCGAGATGGTAAAGATCAGCAATATTTTCGCGTTTTCTGACCACATAAAAACTATCGCCATCGACCATGACTTCTGCAGCGCGGGGGCGCGCGTTGTAATTTGAACTCATGCTAAAGCCATAAGCGCCGGCAGAATGAATCATGAGTACTGTGCCTTCTTGGAGGGCAAGGCTGCGATCTTTTCCTAAAAAATCAGCGGTTTCACAAACCGGGCCAACGATATCATATGTCCGGGGTTGTATTGCGGGATCTTTGGTAATCGGCACAATATCTTGCCATGCTTGGTATAAGGCTGGCCGTAACAAATCATTCATGCCGGCATCGACAATGGCAAATGGTTTATCTTGATTGCTGCTCTCTTTAATATATTCAACTCGAGTGAGTAACACGCCAGCGTTTGCCGAAATTGCACGTCCTGGTTCAACGTGAATGGTTAATTTGGGATCTTTAATGTGAGACAGCAGAGCAGTAACGTATTCTGTAGGGGAGGGTGGTGTCTCGTTTTGATAACGCACACCTAAACCGCCCCCCACATTCAAATGGGATATAGAAATATGCTGATCGTTTAAGAATTGGATCAAAGCCAATATTTTCTGTAAAGCCTTTACAAATGGCGCGACAGAAAGTATTTGTGAACCGATGTGAAAAGCGATCCCCTGGATTTGAAGATGTGGTAACGATTTTGCGAGGATGTATAAACGTTTTGCTTCATTGATTGCAACGCCAAATTTATTTTCTTTTAATCCAGTTGAAATATAGGGATGACTTTTAGCATCTACGTCTGGATTTACCCGAATGGCAATAGTTGCTTTTTTTTGAAGATGGGTTGCAATATCATTTATTCTCTTTAGTTCCGCTTCAGATTCAACGTTCATGCAGCCAACGCCTGCTTGTAGGGCTTCGCTTATTTCTGCATAAGTTTTACCAACGCCAGAAAAAATAATCCGTTTTGGATCACCGCCTGCTTTTAAAACGCGGGCTAATTCTCCGCCAGAAACAATATCGAATCCCGAACCCAATTTTGCTAGGGTATTTAAGACGGCAAGGTTACTATTGGCTTTAACGGCATAGTTTACTTGATGGGGATGTTCTTGAAAGGCATTATCGAATGCCTGCCATTGTGCAATCAGCGCTGCTTTAGAATAAACATACGTGGGGGTTCCAACGTTTTTTGCAACCTTTAATAAGGAAACTGCTTCCACGAACCATTGCTGGTCTTTTTCTTTAAAAAAATCCATGATTCATCTTAGCACTGTCTTAAAATTTTATTCAAGGTATTTGGCTTGCCATTGAAGATAGAGGTTTTGTACATGATGACAAAGCGCTTCTTTGGATTCAAATTTTGCGGGATCAATGGCATCAAAAACATAATAATTTGCTGTCTTATTTTGGCTGACGGCAATTTTCCAAAGTTTGTGAAGGAGAGTTTCTGTTTCACCCCACTCAAAGTCTTCTTGCGCTTCGTAATATAAAAAGACGGGAATAATGGGGGTCCCCGTTTTCATTGCCACGTCGAATGTTCCATATTGAAAAGGTATGAAGATCCGTCGGCCTTTACAACCCCCTTCAGGATAGAGTCCCACATTATCACCTGCTTGCAGGGCACGGATGAGCGCAATTCTTGCTTGTTTTCGGGATTCTTTAGATTCTCTTTTGACGTAAAGCGTCCTTGTTGCAACACTTAAACGGCCCAGGAACCACCAGTCTTTGATTTGCTCTTTGGCTAAGAAGCGGGCATCAAAAAGGGCAGGCATGGCGAGATCTTCTAAAACTGAAGGGTGATTCCCAATCACAATATAATGTTTGGGTAAGGAGTGTTGATTTTTTTGAATGAGTTTTAGCCTGACGCCAAGCGCGCGAATGAAGATTAGGCACCACATCCGGAATAATCGGGGATACCACTGCCAAGTGAATTTTTCAGGCAGAAAGGTTAACCCATAGAGCAGAGCGGTTGCTAGGATCAAATCGAGCCAAGCAACCATGCGGATAAGCCAAATAAAGATTGTGATGAACATATATAAAAAGTAGACTATAAATTAAAAGTTAGTTAATATACACAAATATTGTTTGATCCCAGGAAAACCGACCATACCCTAGGCAACGCGGCGGTTCAGTGCCATACTATTTTTCAATGAGAACTGTATTTGTATGCTCAATCTTGATGGCTGTATTGGCGTTATCCGCCTGTACTTTGCCCTTGCCGCCTGCACCAACCGTTGATCGGGATGGTAATGTTGTGCCGAGTGAAGCGCTAGAAGCCCATTGTGATAATGATTCCACTGCGGAGCGCGTCAATCGAGATCTATTTCGCTGCGCAAATCAAGGCGATGTGTTAGCAGAAGCTCGTTTAGGAGAAATGTATTTAAATGGCGAAGGGGGTTTTGCTAAAAATCCCGATCAAGCCGTTTATTGGTTTACCAAAGCAGCAGAGGGTGGTTTGCCTTTTGCTGAAGTACAAATGGGACACTTTTATCGCGATGGTTTGGGCGTAACGCGTGATGTTCATCGTGCGATACGTTGGTATGAAACTGCGGCAGATAAGGGCGATCTCATTGCCATGTTGGCGCTTGGGGATCTGTATCGCAAAGGCTGGTATGGCGTTCCTACCAATTACGCCAAAGCCTACGAGTGGTATTACCGTGCAGCGTCGTTAGGTTCTTGTGAAGCAGATTATCGAATGGCATGGTTGTTGGTAAGGGGGGTGAAGGGCCGCTATGGCGCTGCTCGAGGATTAGCATTGATTGAACAAGAAGCAAAAAACGGCAATCCAGAAGCGCTATTAGAATTAGGGGATTTATATGCCGAAGGCCGTCTGGTGCATAAAGATCAAAAACGTTCACGAGAATATTATGAAGCGGCAGTTGGGCAGGGCTCAGCTGAAGCAGCTATTTTGCTAGGAATGATTTACGATGACGGCGATGGCGTTAAAAAAAATCATGAAAAAGCCGCCTCTTGGTTTTTACTAGCGGCAGAACGGGGTTCTCCTTCCGCACAATTATTGGTCGGTAATTTATATCGCGACGGTTGGGGTGTTACCAAAGATTATGCAAAAGCCGCTAAATGGTATACCAAAGCAGCATCCCAGGGCGTTGCTGCGGCAGAAAGTGAATTGGGTGATTTATACCATGCTGGTAAAGGGGTACCGCGCAATTTACAAGAAGCAGCGCGTCATTATCTCTTAGCGGCAGAATATACGCATCAGCCTTATGCGCAATTGATGTTAAGTATTCTGTATCAGGAAGGTCGCGGTGTTCCACATGACATGGTGAAAAGCGTTCACTGGTATAAAGCAGCGAGCCGGCAAAGTGGATTTTTAATGGCGGAATATCAGATCGGGCGGCGTTATGCGACGGGCTTTGGTTTACCAAAAAATATGGCAGAAGCGAATCGTTGGTACCTTTTAGCAGCGAATAAAGGTTTACCCGTTGCAGAAGTGGAACTGGGTGAATCATATTATGCCGGCAAAGGGGTTGAGCAAGATGATGAAGAAGCCTTTCGCTGGTATTACAAAGCAGCTCGCAGAGGACAAGCATACGCGCAATACATGGTTGGCGTTATGTTATTAAATGGCAAAGGCGTTACAGCAAATCCAACGATTGCTTCCTTATGGGTTCGTAAAGCCGCATATCAAGGGGCTAGACAAGCGCAATATCAATTAGGCATGTTATATTTAGAGGGTAATGGTATTGCTCAGAGTGATGTGTATGCCTACAGTTGGTTAAAAATTGCCCTAGAAGATCAAAACGACCTAACGCCCTCTGTGTTGATGTCGCTGGTACATCGTATGACGCCAGAAATGCGTGAAAGTGCAGTGGCGCTCGCAGAACAGTATAAGAATAAATATTCACATTAATAATTATTTTTTCTTTCTTTAGCTTTTTGTTGAAGTTCTGCCAGCGTTTTTTGTGGGGGTGATCCTTGCCCACTTGTTTTTAGTAGAAGTTCTTCTTGTCGAAGTTGTATCAATGTTTTAGGTTGAAGCGGTGTGCCCTCTGTAACGGTTCGTGTTGTTTCGCTACGCTTTTGTTTTTCTTCAGAACGCTTCGCTTCTGCTTCTTTAATTGCTGTTTGGCTGGCTCCTTTTTTTTGCGCCATTTTTGTTCTAAGTTCTTCGACTTCTTTTAAGCGTTTAGCTTCTTGCTGTGCTGCAACAATTCTAGCTTGATTGGGATTGGTTTCTTCTATTTTTAGATTTGGTTGCATTTTTTTAGACTCCGCCTCTAACTGTCCTGGTAGGGAAGTAACGGTAGTTGTTGTATTTGGATCGGGAGTTGATAAGTGCATCAAATCAAAATCCTCTTCAGAGAGAGAGTTATCGTGAGGTTTTTGCGGGGAATTATTGGGAGAAGCAAACCAATTACTTAAGGTTTTTACGAATGGAATTGAAAGTATAGAATAAGAATTATCTTTAATATGAGGGTTGTTTGTTGTATCTGAGGGATTTGATGCAGGGGTATTTAACGATGATTTAACTATTAATTCGTTCCATAATGATATTTCATTTTCAGTAATATTTAACTGGAGTTTTTGGTAATTTTTGTATAACTGCTCTAAATGTTCCATTAATTTTTTTTGATTATCTAGACCTATTGTTTGTATTTTTGTAGGTCTTTTTTCAATAATGGTTCGTATCACAATTACGAAATCTGCAAAAAAATTAGGAGTTTTATTCCAAATAAGTGTTGGATTTACTTTTAACCAAATTTCCAATTGTATTATTGCTGACTCTATGCTCATTAGTGGAAATTGGAGAGGCGCAGGTGTAGAAGTGGGGATAGTAGAAATAGGAGAAGTGGAAGATGTATTAGAAATTGGCATTGTTTTAGGACCTTGGTTATGAGCAGAATACATGGGAGTTGTTGGGGTTGTTGGGGTTGAATTAGCGGTTGGCGTAGTTTTCGGAGAACGGAAGGAAACATTGACAGACGATGCTTTTGCTAACGGGGTGATGGTCTTTGTTTTAAAACTATTTAATTTGTTTTCTAAAATACGGATGATGCCGGTATGCCTGCCTTGTTTTGCCATTTCTAAAAGGGATTTTCCATCCGTTGTTTTAACATCGACATTTCCCCCTTTCGCTATAATGAACTTAGCAACCTCTAGGTTTCCTGTTTCAATTGCAATCCAAAGTGGAGTAATACCATTGTTGTCCCTTTGATTAATATTGCCTTTACCTTTGTTCAGTAATTTTATGATTTCAATATTATTTTCTTCGTTTGACGATGACGGTGACAATTTTTCCTTTGTTCCAGAGGCTGCATGCATCGCCGTTCTACCATCTTTATCCATTTGATCTGGTTTGGCATTGGCTATAATTAACGCTTCTACACAGCGAATATGTCCTTTTTGTGCGGCTAAATACAGTGGTGTTCTGCCATCTATATCGGCATCATTAACATCAGCACCTTTTGCAAGAAATTCTTCTATTAAACTCCTATATCCTTTTTCGGCTGCTAAACAAAGCAGACTTTTACCATTTTTTTCTGTTTGGTAAGTAGCACCCCCTTTAAATAAGGCAAGAGCTGCATATTCATGTCCATTAGAAATAGCGTGGTATATCAAAGAATTACCATTGAATTCTTGATTGGGATCTGCCCCCCCTGCGATCAAGGTTTCTATCATTTCCACGTTACCATGCGTAACGGCTACATATAGGGGTGTTAATCCATCCTTATCAGCCAGTTTAACATCGGCGCCTGCTTTTACTAATGCTCCTACAGCACTATCAAGCTGATTGAATACATAAGACCAGTTGTCTACCGCCAAATAAAGCGGGGTCTTTCCGTCTTGATCGGGTTGATTAAGATTAGAACAGTATTTCAGCAAAACAATCATTGCTTGCCCATGTTTTTTGAACGCAGCATGGTAAATTAAAGTATTACCGTTGAATACTTGGTTGGGATTAGCACCTCCTGCGATTAATGCTTCTATAGAACGCCCATAACCACCAATCGTAGCCCAATAAAGCGGTGTTAATCCATCTTTATCGGTAAGATTAACGTTAGCGCCTGCATTAACTAATTTTTCAACGATGTTTTCTTGACCATATTGTGCAGCAAGATGAAGAGGAGTTTTACCCAAATTATCTTGTTTATTCAGTTCAGGACGCGCTTCAAGTAATGCTTCTACAACTTCAAAAGTTTTACTGAGGACGCCAACATGGAGAGGGGTTTTGCCGGTCTTATCTGCTTGATTGACATCAATAGATGTCTGAAGCAAAATTTTTAATGCTTCAACTTTCCCGCCCTGAGCTGCACAATAAAGTGGAGTGTACCCATTTTCTGTTAGGTATCTGATGTTTGCGCCTCTTTTGAGTAACACTGATAGTGTTTTAACTTTACCATAATAAGCGGCACCACAAAGCGGCGTATAACCCTTCACTTCCTGATTAATGTTTGCACCTCCTTCGAGTAATGCCTCAGTTGCCTCGGTATGATCTTGAATAACGGCCAGATAAAGTAGGGTTTGACCATCTTTAGCCACAATGTTGGTATCAATTTTCCACTCAACTAAGGTTTTTATAACATTTACTTGACCGTTATATACAGGAAGGTAGAGAGCAGTATGCCCAGATTTATTCACGTGATTAACGTTGGCTTTAGCTTTTAGGAGAACTTCCATCATCGTTATATTATTTTTTCCTGCAGCAAAAAAAAGTGCGGTATTGCCATCCGATGTTTCGTCATCTACGTTCACACCTTCGTCAAGCAAAATTTGTAATGTTTTTAATTGATCATTTTGTGCGGCAGCGCAGAGTGGCGTTATTCCATCATTATTGGCGAGGGTGGGGTTTGCGCCTGCAAGAAGTAAGGCTTTTAATGCCTCGACATTTCCATGACAAGCGGCGGCAAATAGTGGCGTTTCTCCGTTATCATTTTTTATATTAACATCTGCTCCAGCGGTGAGCAAAATTTCCAAGGCAGATATTTGATTCTTCAATGCTGCAACATATAATGGAGCTTCTCCAATATTTGGATACTCTTCAAATTTGAAAACCATCCCTCTATCGTCGTAATTTTTCAGATTAACTTCGGCATCCACTTTAAGTAGCAGTTGTATGGCTGTAATGTGGCCATTCGAAACAGCTTGATATAATGCTGTTTTTCCATTGCGATTATTTATTGTTGCTTTCCAGGTGATTAAAAATTTCATGGTTTCTAAGTGATTATTAACAGCCGCAACATAAAGCGCAGTGAAACCGTTTTTGTCAGGCATATCAACTTTTGCACGAGCATGAAGTAATAGATTTAAGCATTTTTCATACCCAAAATGCGCTGCTAGGGTTAATGCGGAATACCCTTTTAGAGATTCGGAATATCCGCTCTGTTGAGAGTTTACAGCCGTTACTACTTCTTCGTTGATAATAAGAGGATCATGGTAGTGATAAGTCGTGTGGCAAAGGACTAAATCTAGAGCAAGAGGATTATTTTCAATAATAGCCTGAAATAATGGATTACGCATAAACTTTACCTCCTGTAAACTTATTATTAAACGATCATAACGAAGCATGACAGAATATAAGGCTGCGAGTCAATAGTTTAATAAGCGCTAATTAACAGGCGTGTTTTCCAAAATAACGTCTGACAAAAAACCAACAAATTTTGAAATGCTGTATTTGTATCACATTAAGGGCTGGGTAATGAAACATTACCCGTTTCGTGAAACAAAATGGGGGGGTTATTATTTTAATGATTGACAAAACACTCTATGGGTTTATCAGAGGGTGTTATCAGTAGGCCATGCAGAAAAACCCCTTTACATAGGGATATCCCTTATTGCAAACTGAGAAAACGAGCATCTTAGTTGTTGTGCTCAATAAAGAATATCAATACGGGGAGTATCACTGATGAGCACGGGTAATGCTACTTTTTCTGGTTCAATAGCGGTTCCAACGGCGAGAGAAAAGGCATATCTCCTGAGGGCTTGCCTCATTTGGGGGTTGGCAGCCCTTTTTTACTTTTACGATAACCTCTTACAAGTCTCTCCGAGTGCGATGAAGCCTGAGCTTTCATTGGCTTTTGCGAGGCAGGCCGAGCAGTTCGGTAGTCTTTCCGCCTATTGTTTATATGCGTATGGTTTGATGCAGATCCCCGCTGGGCTTTTGATGGATAGATTTGGTCCGCGCCGTATATTAACCCTTGCTTGTGCCTTTTGCAGTATCGGTAGTCTGATATTTGGCATCGCTACGACCTTAGTAGAGGCGAAAATTGGGCGAGTCATGATCGGGATAGGCGCATCCTTTGCCTTTGTTGGTTGTTTAAAGATCATTGGCCAGTGGTTCCCCGCCAAGCGATTCGCCTTGGTCGCAGGACTTACGGTCACCATTGGATTTTTAGGCGCTGCTTTTGGTTTATCCATGGTAACGGGGGTAGTTGAAACCTTCGGCTGGCGTCACAGTATGTTATATGGTGGTGTATTCGGATTAGTACTCAGCATTTTTTTATGGTCAATTATCCGAGACAAATCAACTTTGGAAGAAGACGATTTTAACTCGGATCTTTTGACAAAATCTTCCCAAACAGCCCATAAAATTTTTCAAGGTCTATTGGAAGTCGTTAAACATAAACAAACCTGGATCGCCGCGTTATATGCCGGCTTAATGTTTGTACCAACCTTAGCTTTTGGCGGATTATGGGGTGTTCCCTTTTTAGTGGAAGCTCATGGATTTGATCGCGCGAGCGCCGGGCTTTGCATTTCTTTAATTTATGTCGGATGGATGTGCGGTTGCCCAATCTGGGGATTTATCTCTGATTATATCCAACGTCGAAATTTGCCCATGTTGATTGCGACCATTATTACATTGCTAAATTGTATTGCTGTTATTTATTTAGATCATTTACCGATCCAAATCTTAGGGACACTATTATTTACCTTAGGGTTTTTTTCCAGCGGATTTTTATTGGCCTTTGCGGTGATACAAGAAAGCAATCGTAGAGAAACCGCAGGTACCGCTATAGGCTTTACCAATGCGTTAAATACGTTATGGGGCGCGCTTGCGCAACCTGTGATAGGTAAAATCTTAGATTTGAACAGCGTAGTCGTAATTCATCAAGAAACCGGGGAAAGGATATTTAACCTTGCTCAATATCAAGAAGCATTATTGTTTTTACCGATTGCGTTGGCGTTATCTTTGGGATTGCTTTGTTTTTTAAAAGAAACGAATTGTCGACCTATAAGCAATTGACGTTAATATATCCCGCATTCTAGAAGGGTCGTCCTAATAGTTGACAAATAATATCGTTGTGATAGTGTATAACCATCAAATTAAGGTTAGGATAGTCGCTGTCTATCCTTCCTTTATTAAACTAAACAATGAGGTAAGGACGATGGCTATAAATATAGAAAAAATTGAAAATGATCAACCTAACCCAACGCTTCAATTATTGTATGAAGCGCAAAAAAAGAGAAAGGAACTGGAGGCTAAAATAGCGCACGCAAACCAAGGATTACTCCACGCGATAGCAGATAGAAAAGCAGCTGAAACAAGAAATAGAATGGCATCGGAAACATTAACTGAGGCACTCCAACGGACAAAAGTTGCAGAGGATGATCTGAACGCCGTAAGGGGTTTATCAGGTGGAAGCGATAGTATTCTCAACAAACCCAGCCTTTAATTATGATTAATGTGGCGAAAGCCCTATAGACCGATGAGCAGAGAGATTTTTTTGAGTTGAGAATCTGCCATCAACGTTATTCATGAAGTTCGGAATAGTTAGAATTTTCTTGTTTTTCTGGCGTCAGCAACAGTGCCCCGTTGTGCTGGGCCAGACTGAGATGAGGTAGACGGCTGTTGTTGCAGGCTTCTTAGACGGTCTGCTTCTTCCCTTGCTTCTTTTTCTCTTGCCAATGCTGCTTGTGCGGCTCTTTCTTTTTCTTCTGCTTCTTTTTTATTTTGTTCAGCTCTTTCATGTTCAAGGCGCGCTCTTTCTAGAACTGCCTCATGTTGTTCCTCCAGCATTCTATTCAACTTCTGTTCTAATTCTAACTTATGTTTAAGTTCTTCCTCTCTCTTTCT
>JAJZUR010000042.1 GCA_021848375.1 Pseudomonadota bacterium
AAAGCTCTTCCCACTTTCTGGTGTCTTCATTGCAATCACTCCTACGGTTATCCATTAAGATAAATATAGGATGTCACGCCGAAAGTTCATTTAAAAGATGTGGTTATCGTACCGCTCACGATACTCATATAAATAACCTCACTTCCAGGTTAAATTCTCTTTTATCAATTAAAATTATATCTGAATTTAGTAATTATACCAACTGATAACAGGATACTATTATTATATACAGTAAAATTAAAATAACGAGCTGGAAAAAGTGGGAATAAAATAGCGTGGCGGAGAGAGAGGGATTCGAACCCTCGATGGAGTTTAAGCCCCATACTCCCTTAGCAGGGGAGCGCCTTCAGCCACTCGGCCATCTCTCCACTCGATTTTAAAGAGTAGAGCAGTATACCATGCGGCAGTGCATAAATGAACGGACTTTATTCTTCTGTACTTTCTTTTTCAATCCCTGTATCAGAATGACCCGTTTTATCTTGTAGTGCTGCCTCTAATTGCGACATTTTCTCACGTTGAATTCGTTGATAAATTTCTTCCCGATGTACAGAGACATCTTTGGGTGCATTCACCCCAATGCGAACCTGGTTTCCTTTCACACCCAACACAGTCACTGTTACATTATCCCCAACCATTAACGTCTCACCGACTCGTCTTGTTAAAATTAACATTGTCTAATCTCCTTTCCTAATGACCATCTTTTGTCATAACCCTATTTTTTTCTTTCATAAACAGTTTGCCACTGACTCTTTCGCTTCTGTCCCTAATTGAAAAGCCTCATGTAATGCATTCACTCCTAACGTTAAATGTTCTTCATCAATAATGACAGCAATTTTAATTTCCGAAGTTGAAATTAATTGAATATTAATCCCTATCTCTCCTAACACTTGAAACATTTTACTGGCCACCTCAGCGTGAGTTCGAATCCCAACCCCCACCAGTGAAACTTTTGCTATCTTTGGATCAACCTTGACTCGTTTCGCACCCACCAGCTTTGCAATACGTTCTACAATAGCAGAAGCTTCTGCAAAATCGCGTTTGTGTACGGTAAAGGCTAAATCAGTTAAACCATTTTCCGTTAACGTTTGCACAATCATATCCACTTCGATATGCGCATCGCTCATTGGCCCTAAGATCTGTGCTGCTATTCCAGGGCGATCCGGTATACCATAAATCGCAAGCTTGGCTTCATCTCGATTAAACGCAATCCCCGAAACGGGCGGGTGCTGCATATTTTCTTCAATCGCTTGTATTAATGTTCCAGTTCCCTCTTGAAACGTTGAGAGCACACGTACCGGCACATTATATTTACCCGCAAATTCTACTGCACGGATCTGCATCACTTTTGCACCACAACTCGCCATTTCTAACATTTCATCCGCCGCGATCGTTTCCATACGCTTTGCCATGGGAACTATCTTGGGATCAGCGGAATAAATGCCATCCACATCCGTAAAAATCTGACATTCATCTGCTTTCAATGCCGCTGCCAACGCAACGGCAGTGGTATCCGATCCACCTCGCCCCAAGGTTGTAATATTGCCGTGTTCATCCGTTCCTTGAAAACCTGCCACCACAACCACCTTACCCGCTTTAAGATCCGCTTTAATTTTTGAAATATCAATCCCTAAAATGCGCGCCTTACTGTGTGCACTATCAGTTCGAATATGCACTTGCGATCCCGTATAAGAACGTGCAGCACAACCTCGCTCCATCAACGCAATGCTTAACAAAGCAATGGTGACTTGTTCACCTGTGGAGAGCAACACATCAAATTCTCGCGCATTTGGCACTCGGCTTAATTCATGCGCCAATCGGACCAATCGATCTGTTTCACCTGCCATTGCTGAAACTACAACAACTAACTCATGCCCCAAGGCTTGAGTTGCCATAATTTTATCGGCCACAGCACGAATATGCCCTATGCTGCCAACCGATGTTCCTCCAAATTTCTGTACAATTAAGGCCATATTTCTCTACTAGCCTAAAAGGCGCTCATTATTACACACTTAATCTTGCTTCTCAACTAAATCCCTGTTTTTTCAAGCTTATACTATGGATGACTGTTGAACCCAATCATAAACCGACTTCAACGCCGCTTCTAATCCTTCCACTTGGCTGCCCCCTGCTTGCGCCAGATCGCGTCTGCCGCCGCCTTGGCCACCCACTTGTTTAGCCACAAAATTCACCAACTCCGCTGCACTGATGTGATCCGTGCAATTGGGTGTAACTCCCGCAATCAACACAATCTTCCCGTCCGACACCCCAGCTAACACCACCACGGCTTTAGCCAATTTGCTTTTATACTTATCTACGGTGTCTCGCAGGGTTTTGGTGTCCCCTATAGGTAATTTAGCGGACAGAACTTGGATCCCTTTAATCTCTTGAATGGATGCCGCGAGATCAGCCCCATTGCCACTCGCAAGATTGGCCTTCAGCTGTTGAATTTCTTTGTCCAATTGCCTATTTTTGGCAACCAATTGTTCGCTCTTTTCATTTGCAGCCATCATATCAGGCGCACACTTTAAAGTCGCTGCTAACTGCTGCAGCCCGCGGGTTTGAACCGCCAAGGCTTCCACAGCAGCTGCACCTGTAATAGCTTCTAAACGACGGATCCCCGCTGCGATACCATATTCGGCCACAATCTTAAAAAAACCGATATCCCCCGTTCGATGAACGTGCGTCCCCCCGCAAAGCTCCACCGAAAAATTGCCGCCCATCCGTAAAACCCGAACTTCTTTACCATATTTTTCACCAAATAACGCCATTGCGCCGCTCTTGCGCGCTTCCTCAAACGGTACCACATCGGTTTGCACGATACTATTCTCTCGAATTTTTTCATTCACCAATTTTTCGATACTTAAACTTTGCTCAAGCGTTAAAGGTTTAGAATGGGAGAAATCAAAACGTAAGCGTTCCGGATCGACAAGCGATCCTTTTTGTTCTGCATGTTCGCCTACCACCCGCCGTAGTGCTGCATGCAATAAGTGCGTTGCAGAATGATTGCGCGCCGTTGCCATGCGTTTTTCTTTATCCACCATCGCCGTTACCGCTAAATCAATCTTTGCGGTTCCTTCTTTTAAAACACCATAGTGAACATGCGCTGCATTCACCTTCCGCGTACTCTGTACTTCAAAGAGACCGCCTTGAAATAGCAATACACCTTGATCGCCTACTTGTCCACCCGCTTCCGCATAAAAAGGCGTGTGTTCTAAAATGATGCCGCCTTGCTCGCCGCTTTGTAATACGTCAACCGCATTTCCTTCTCTAAACATTGCAATGATCTTTGCTTCTTCTCTCAACTTTTCATAACCGACAAAACCTGTAGCATGTTCGGTTGAAATCTGTTCTCCATAATTTATCGAGAATAGACTCGCTTCGCGCGCCCGATTTTTTTGTGCTTCCATGGCAGTATGAAATCCCGTCATATCTAACGTTAAACCCCTTTCTCGCGCAATATCGGCCGTTAAATCGACTGGAAATCCGTAGGTGTCGTATAATCGAAATACCGTTTCTCCTGGAATAATAGAGCCTGATAATTTAGCAATATCTTGTTCTAAGATTTTTAATCCTTGTTCTAACGTCCGATCAAATTGTAATTCTTCTTGCTGCAAAATGCGTTCTATCTCGGAGGCTTTTTTTCTTAACTCGGGATAGGCTTCGCCCATTTCAACGACCAAAGCCGCAACCAATTTATAAAAAAATGGCTCGCTAAAACCCAGACGATGCCCATGTCGAATCGCGCGACGCGCAATTCTGCGCAGCACATAACCGCGCCCTTCATTAGAAGGCACAACGCCATCCATCACTAAAAAAGAACAAGACCGAATGTGATCAGCGATGACGCGCAACGATTGATTTTTCTCATCTTTAATATGGCCAAGCTTAATAATGGCTGCAATCAAATTTTTAAAAATATCAATATCATAATTGGTATGAACGCCCTGCATAACCGCCGCAATACGTTCTAACCCCATGCCCGTATCAACCGATGGTTTTGGTAAAGGCGTTAACGTGCCGTCTTCACTACGATTATATTGCATGAAAACGAGATTCCAGATCTCAACATAGCGATCACCATCCTCATCCGGGGAACCAGGCGGCCCGCCTGCAATATTTTCGCCATGATCATAATAGATTTCGGTACAAGGCCCACAAGGTCCAGTATCCCCCATCGACCAAAAATTATCTTTCATCCCGCAGCGAGAAAAACGCTTGGGATCTATTTTTATCTCTTGTAGCCAAATCGCTTCAGCTTCTTTATCTTCTTCATAAACCGTAATCCACAAACGTTCTGGCGGCAATTTTAATTCCTTGGTTAAAAATTCCCAAGCAAAAGCAATGGCTTCTTTTTTAAAATAATCGCCAAAGCTAAAATTCCCCAGCATTTCAAAAAAAGTATGATGACGGGCAGTATAGCCGACATTTTCGAGATCATTATGCTTGCCGCCCGCACGTACGCAGCGCTGACTGCTCGTCGCTCGTTGATATTCTCTTGGATCCATGCCCAAAAACGTATCCTTAAATTGCACCATACCCGCATTGGTAAAGAGCAAAGTTGGATCGTTATGCGGAACCAAGGGACTACTTTCAACCACCGTGTGCTGATGTGCGCGAAAATAATCTAAAAATGCCTTGCGTAACTGCCCCGTACTATGTATTTTCATCATACTTTACCCTTAATCTTCCAGTTCTAAAGCGACATCTTCCTCAACTGGGAGACTTGCCCTTACCGCGGCGGGTGCTAACAATTGATCACGAATGGTCTTTTCAATTTCATCGGCAACTGTTCTATTTTCCATCAAATACTGGCGAACATTTTCTTTCCCTTGACCAATACGATTGCCCTTATAACTATACCAGGCACCGGATTTTTCAATGAGGTTCAACTTAACGCCCAACTCTATTATTTCGCCAAAACGACAGATCCCTTGTCCGTATAGGATTTCGAAATCTGCTTGTTTAAACGGCGGCGCCACTTTGTTTTTAACGACTTTCACACGGGTTTCATTCCCCAAAATTTCATCACCCTTCTTAATCGCACCCGTTCTGCGAATATCTAACCGCACTGAGGCATAAAACTTTAACGCATTTCCCCCTGTCGTGGTTTCTGGACTACCAAACATCACCCCAATTTTCATGCGGATCTGATTGATAAAGATCACCAAGGTATTAGAACGTTTAATATTACCGGTTAATTTACGCAAAGCCTGTGACATCAACCGTGCCTGCAAGCCCATGTGTTGATCTCCCATCTCACCTTCAATTTCCGCTTTAGGAGTTAGGGCAGCAACAGAGTCAACCACTACAACATCGACCGCACTAGAACGCACCAACATATCGGTAATTTCTAAAGCTTGCTCTCCCGTATCTGGTTGCGAAACCAAAAGTTCATCAATCTTAACCCCAAGCTTTTCCGCATAACTTGGATCTAAAGCATGCTCGGCATCCACAAACGCAGCAGTTCCTCCGCGCTTTTGGCACTCGGCAATCACTTGTAACGTTAAAGTTGTTTTACCGGAAGACTCTGGACCGAAGATCTCAACCACGCGTCCTTTAGGTAATCCCCCTATCCCCAATGCAATATCAAGTCCCAATGAACCAGTTGAAATGGCTTCAATATTGGCAACTGGACTCCCATCTCCCATGAGCATTACTGCTCCTTTACCAAATTGCCGCTCAATTTGTGCTCTGGCCGCATCTAGTGCCTTTCGTTTGTTTTGATCCATCAGACCATCCCCTCTATATTGATTAATAAGAAAACTAACTTCTAACGCTTTTTACTGGGTTACCTTAAAATTCCATCCGCATACTCAACTTGTTTTTGATGTCAAAGCTTAAATGCGGTATTGTCAATTTTAAACGTTTTTTCCAATCTCCTGTTAGATTATCGCACAAAGCCTGGATTCATCGATAGGATGTATGTGATAGGTCATTTATCGAAGATAAGAGCATCCAGGTAAGGCTTTTACCTCGATCCGTGCAGCTACAAATTGCCCCAACCAACCCTGAAACTAATTGCAAAATCCCTTGTCAAAAATCCATGAATAAGATCATTGGCTCTTCAACCGCTCGGTATAAGGTGAAGATATATGCCAATTAAACAAATGCTGGGTAATCAATTACAAGAAATCACTAATGAAGCCCTTCGACCTATTTTAAGTAAAGAAAGATTTGAAGTTGTCATCAAAATTGCAGAGGGCTTGCATGCACTTGCCATTAAAACCAATCGCCCAGAAATTCAAAAATGTTTAGATGCAATTTTTAAGATACTGGAACTTGGGTTAGATTTTGCAGTTCCTGTCGTTCAAGCAGAGGATACCCCGGCAAACCAAAATATCGCAAGGCAAAAACTCCAAGTTTTAAAAAGAAGAGCCCAACAACTTGGCATTGCAGAGGATAATCCAAACGCAATGCAACTTGTCTTACAAGCCGATTTTTTTCAGAAATTACACGATAAAACATTCTATGCAGAGAAACTTAAACAGTTTACCAATCGTACAGCTTCCTCAACACCACTAACAGAAGAAACAAAAAGCCTTCGTGAAACTTATGAAAAAATTAGCACGACAGAAAATAATCTAAACACATTAACCAATCGAATAAATGCTGTTGATGAAATGAAAAAAATATTAAGAAACCCAAAAAATAAAGATGATTTTATCTTAAAGCTACATGAATTTTTAGAGGGCGCAAAAAACCTTCATGATAATCCTGCCCAAGCAGAATTTTTAGAATTGTTATTAACACAGGCAATAAGCAAAAATCCGCCCTTAGATCGAAAGGCGTTATGGAAAAAATTGGATGAACGAAGTAAAAAAGCATTAGAAGAACATCGCACTTTATCTAAAAAAATGAAAGCACTCGAGCAAAAAGCCTACCATGAAGATGTCCATTCTCGCTTTAATACCATTGTTCGAGATTTTAATAAAGTTTTTGAACAAACCGCTGCAAATGATACTGTTTTAGATGGTTTGGATACCAATGGTATTGCGTTTCTAGCCGCAGCTAAACACAGTATTTATATTTTAAATAGAGTTGAGCGTGGTAAAAAAGTCGCGATGCTTCTTCAAGGGGTTGTAAGACCTGATGAAATATCTACGCCACAAAAACTGAATTTGATTACTCGACTGTTTAGACATTTAATTTCCAATCCCATTAAAGTACATAAAAAACGTTTGGATATGTTGATTAAAGCCATTAAACATACGCCTAACCATCTTTTTAAACAAGTCAAAAAAACAAAAAAACCTAGAGTAGAAACACATGAACAATCGAACTTTCAACGATTATGGAATGCTATTCAAAAGCCGGAGGATCTGAAAACCATTGAACAAGTTGGAAGTTTAATGAAACTCGTGCGAAAAGAAATTAACGATAATAAATCTACCATTTTTGATAATACACTAAAAAATTTAAAAAATCTTACCAAAGAACCTCCAGGGTTGGTCAAAGACAAAACATGGTTTAAAGAAATTGAAAACATGGAAGCAATCCTACAAACTGTGGATCCGGATGAAAAAAAACAACGAATGAAAGACAAATTAAAAGAACTCGGAACTAGAACTCCAGAACAAAATAATGAACAATTAATTGCCTTAACCACCACCATAGGGTACATATCTGAAATAATCAATAAAATGGATATGATACTTAAAATAGCAGAACTTGCTTACAATGAATTTGCTCCTGATAATATTTCGGCTCAAAAAAGCCCCGACAATACCTATATGGCGAAAATGACGAATATGTTAAAAGATCTAGGCAGCAATATGGCTATCAATTTAACCACTGAATTTTCGCAAAAAATATTGTTAGAACAAATGGATCTCATGGATGGTTTTACCCAGAGCCTTGAACAGCTGGTTAAAGCAAAAAGCCAAACCCCAATCGAGCCTGAAAAGACTCAACCTAGCTCCGTTTCTGCTGCCGATGAAATCACTCTAGAAATGCAAAATCTTGAATCACAACTTACAGCTTTAGAATATAACATTAATCCAGCTGATCCCCTAATCAAAGAACTTGAGATTGGATTGAAAGAAGAAGAAGCACGTCTTTCTGCTGAATTAAGTCAAAAACAAAGGGAACTTGAAGGAATAGAAGAGAATAAGCCAAAGCAAGGTTGGATTGCATGGGCTATAGAAGGTGGCAAGGCAATGATAGGATCAGATGCTAAAACCCTAAAAGCAGACGAGATTAAAGAAATTAAACAAAAACAATTGGAATTACAAAGAATAATAGAATCTATCTCCGATTTTGGTAAGCCTCCCACCCTTGCCCCGGATTCTATCGAAGAAACGTTTAAAATTATTAAAGAGGCGAACCAGAAATGGTCAGACATTAGAAATGCTATATGGCGTATGACAGGATCACCAGAAATCAAAGAATCTTTAAGTAAAAAGGCTCACTTCTTATATCAAAACTTTGCAAATCAAGCCCTGCGCGCATTGTTAGAGAAAATGGCTACCCCATTACGATCGCTTGCTGCTGAACCCAGTGATAAAAAATTGCACAAGCTTTGCGAGTTATTTAAAGCTCTTCCCGACATCGAAAGTAAATTAGCAGATTATAGTCTCAACAAAGACATTATTGCCCAAATGCAAAAAAGCACGAAGTTGCAAATTATCCAAGCACTACAAAAAACACTCGAAGATCTATCTTGGGATAATATCCATAAAAAGAATAAAAAACAGCACACTGAACACTTACAACAAGCTCATACTATTTTAGAGAACTATTATATACAGTTTCCACTACCCAATGATCCTCAAGAACCTAGGATCCTTGATACTGAAATACTACAACTATATGAAAAGTTCCGTGTGGAGCTTGATAAACATGAGAGATTGAAAACCTCGCAAAATAAATTTGGCGACTCCATTAGTAGTTTATTAAATCACTTGCACATGCATATAACCGCCGTTGATTCAAAAGAACCCAATGCTAAACAACATAAAAATTTAACAAAGGATTATGAAGAAAAATATAAAAGTACTTTTGCTTTGTTAGGACAGATCCAACTCAAACAACGCAAAGCGGATCTCGAGTTTCTACAAACAATATTTGATTTGATTGACGCGGATAGTGAGATGTTGGACATTAACAAAGCTGCTATTTTACTAGGCGCCTTAAATTATGTCGAACATGCATTAAAAACCAGCATGTTTACATTTGGAGTTAATAATTTCAAAAAAATGATCGGTGACTTAAGAGATGAGGTTTTCAGAGAAGTAGAAATAGATACGCCTGACCTTTTTAAGAGTATAGAAAAAAATAGCAAACAAATATTTGAAGAATATGTTAAGAGAAATGAAGATAAATTTAAAGACTTTTCTTTAGCCAATAAGCTATTACCACCACAAGGTCCCGCCATTGTACATCAGCAAAAATTATCTAATGCGAGGACGAGATTAGATAATGAGCAAGAACCTACAAATGGCTTAGAAAACGCCTCTTTAATTCATAAATCAACATCTACAAAGCCTACAAAACAATAATCTCATTATTCGCTGTGATGATGTCCTGGATCTCTCAAGCGAATCACTTTGGGTGAATGCGCATAGGAACGAACGCGATTCAATTCCTCTAACAATTGCGCATACTGAGCATTACCCAATTGACCTACAATTTGTTGTTGCGCTTTTCTCCATAAGGGTACGCCTTTTTCAATCGCCTGCGTTCCTTTTTCGGTTAAGACATAACCTTTTGTACGTCTATCCGGTAATTTCGTGGTCGTGATTAACCCAGCCTTTTCTAACGGTTTTAAATTACGGGTTAAGGTAGTTCTATCCATGACCAAACCTTCTGCCATATCCGTTAGAGTTTTACCTGAAGAAGATGTCAAGGTTAATAATAAGGTAAACTGTGTTGCGCGAATGTCTGCCGGCTCTAGATGCCGATCATAAAACTGCGTAACGGCGCGCGTTACTTTGCGTAAGTTAAAGCAACAGCATTCTGCATTAATACTTTCGTAGGGTGTCATATTGTGGTGCATATAGTGTACCTCCTAACAAAAGTGTAGGCACTCTTAAGCGATATTTGCAAGGAAGATAGCTAATTATTTTTGACCCACAACATAACTTATGACATCTGCGCAAACAACGCCTGCAACTCTCGAACTTGATCGCGAAGCGCTGCGGCCTCTTCGAATTCTAAATTTTTGGCATGTATATACATTTTATTTTCGAGTATTTCTATTTCATGCGCCAATTCTTTAGGAGAGCGTGAAAGTTGTCGATCACGGATCTTTTTATCTTTCCCACTACGGGATGTTACCAACGTCGATTTCATTTCACCCGCATAAGCGCCTTCTAAAATATCATGGACTGCTTTTTCCACCCCTTTAGGGGTTATGCCATGTTTTTCATTATAGAGACTTTGCTTCGCTCGACGCCGTTCGGTTTCCTCAATCGCTCGTTTCATTGCAACAGTCTCTTTATCGGCATATAAAATGGCTTTACCATGAATATGCCGAGCAGCGCGGCCAATGGTTTGGATCAAAGAACGTGCGGAACGTAAAAAGCCTTCTTTATCCGCATCGAAAATTGCAACCATCGATACTTCCGGCATATCTAACCCTTCGCGCAATAAATTAATGCCGACTAAAACATCAAAAACGCCCAAGCGCAAATCGCGAATAATTTCAACACGTTCTACCGTTTCAACATCTGAATGAAGATAACGCACTTTAATGCCTTGATCAGATAAATATTGGGTGAGATCTTCTGCCATCCGTTTGGTTAACGTCGTAATTAAAACACGTTCTTTCAGTTTTATTCTTAATTTAATTTCAGAGAGAACATCATCGACTTGCGTAGAAGCTGAACGAATTTCTATTTCTGGATCAATTAATCCGGTTGGACGAACAATTAATTCAATCACCGCATCTGAATGGGTTAATTCATAATCGCTCGGCGTCGCTGAAACAAAGATCGTTTGAGGCTCAAGTTGGACAAACTCATCAAAGCGCAATGGCCGATTATCAAGCGCTGAAGGCAATCGGAATCCATAATTAACCAAATTTTCTTTCCGAGCGCGATCGCCTTTATACATGCCCCCCAATTGCGGGATAGTGACATGCGATTCATCGATGATTAATAACGAATGCGGTGGTAAATAGTCCATCAACGTGGGTGGCGGCTCTCCAGGGCCTCTTCCCGATAAATACCGAGAATAATTTTCAATGCCCGAACAATAACCTAATTCCAACATCATTTCGATATCAAACCGGGTTCGTTGTTCCAGGCGCTGCGCTTCCACTAATTTATTGGAAGCTTCAAGCTCTACTAACCGTTCTTTTAATTCTTGTTTAATCAGTTCTATTGCATCCAATAAAGTTTGACGCGGCGTCACATAATGAGTTTTTGGATAAATCGTTATCCTAGGAACACGTTTTTCAATAACGCCTGTCAAAGGATCAAACAAACTAATATTTTCAATTTCATCACCAAACAGTTCAATCCGAACAGCCTCATCATCAGATTCTGCTGGAAAGACATCAATTACATCGCCTCGGACTCTATAGGTTGCACGCCGAAAATCAACGTCATTTCGCGTGTATTGTAATTCTGCCAAGCGGCGCAATAAAAAGCGTTGATCAATTTTATCACCGCGATCTAAATGCAGGACCATGGAAAGATAGGATTTCGGATCGCCCAAACCATAGATGGCCGAAACACTCG
>JAJZUR010000043.1 GCA_021848375.1 Pseudomonadota bacterium
AGTTATTGATCTTTTCTAGCCATTTTTGATCAATTTGCCACTTAGGACTGAAACTCCATTTCACGCTCGCTTCCTCTTCCCATTTCCCCAATACTTATTGTAGTATTTCTACTAACTTGTGCAAACTATAAATATAGCTAAATAACTCAAGTTTTTCGTATAAAAACCGATAGTTTAAGTAATGGGTTATGCCTTAATATGTCATCCCAAAGGCCATTGGCAAGAACAGCGGTAAGGATCACGAAGTATGAGGTTATTGGACCATTATGAAAATAGAAGGTAAGAAGATCAAAGTCATTCACAAAAGTCGGCGCTTTCTTTTGGGCTTATTTTTGATTTTAGGTCTTGGCACCTTCAGTCAGGTATATAGTCTTACCTTCCCAATGCCAGAACATGGAGATATTGTTGGCGAAATACAAACCACCATCGTTCGCAAAGGAGAATCCTTAAGTGATATTGGGCGCCGCTATGATATCGGTGTATATGAAATGATCGAGGCCAACCCCAAACTGGATCCGTGGGTTCCAACGGTTGGCGCAATCGTTGTGGTCCCGACCCAATTTATATTGCCTAATGTCCCGAGGGTTGGATTGGTATTAAATCTAGCGGAAATGCGATTGTATTATTATCATGCCGACAAGCGCTTAATTACCACTCATCCCCTTGGCATTGGAAAAAAAGGCTGGGGTTCCCCGTTAGGGCAGACAACCGTTACACGCAAACAAAAAGATCCACCCTGGTATCCACCACACTCTATTCATCAAGAACATATTGCTAACGGTGATCCTCTCCCTGCAGTTGTTGCAGGAGGTATTCCAGCAAATCCTTTAGGTCGTTACGCATTATATCTGAATAGTCATGGGCTTGCTGGGAAAGGGAGCTTTTTAATTCACGGCACTAATCGCCCGGCGGGTATCGGAGTGCGCGGTACTCATGGCTGTATCCGACTTTACCCAGAAGACATTGAATCTCTTTTTTATAAAGTACCCATTGGAACCCCTGTACGCATTATTCACGAGCCGTACAAAGTGGGTTGGCATAAAAAACATCTTTATTTAGAGTCACACCAACCCTTAAGCGAATCGCAATATGCAGGCTCAGATAGCCTGGCACGCTTAGAAAAGTTAATCGCTTCGGTTATTTCACAGGAAGGCGGCTACATGGTTAATTGGGCCAGCGCCAAAATGGCTGCCAAATCCGCCAATGGTTATCCGATGCGTATTGATTGAACGCTGGGGGCGGGATAGACAAAAAAATCCCCCCGATTTGGGGGGATCCTGTTAGATTAAGAACAACGAGGGATTATTTTCCGCCGCGTTCTCTTTCCATTTTTTCCATTTTTTCCATTCTGTGTTTCATCACAGGTTCGCCACATTTTTTGGCGCAACCGCCTAAAACTGCAACTGGACCTAGGATTAAACTTAACATCAGTACTTTAGCAACTACATTTTTCATATCGACTCCCCTTCAGTTTTTAATTAAACCTGTAAGCTTAGGTTAGACAATTTCTACGTAATCTGTCAAACTATTCACTTCCAGGCATCCGTTTAAATAATACACTTAAAGCCTCTCGAGGTGAAACCCCATGTTTCATCACACGAAACACCTGCTCGGCAATAGGTAACTCCACTTGACACTTTTTTGCTAAATGAAAAAGCTGATCCACATTATACACAGCCTCAACCACTTGACCAATCTGTTCCTGCGCTTTTGCCTCCGTCAAACCTTCTGCCAATGCTAAGCCAAAACGCCGGTTGCGCGATTGATTATCCATGCAAGTTAAAATGACATCCCCACAGCCCGCAAGCCCCATTAAAGTCTCAGGTCGCGCGCCAAGCGCGTTCCCTAGCCGCATCATCTCGGCTAAACCTCGCGTCATCAATGCAGCACGCGCATTTGCCCCAAGTGCAATCCCATCTGCAATCCCAACCGCCACCGCTAATACATTTTTGACGACGCCACCCAATTGAACGCCAACAATATCATCTGTTAAATAAATACAAAAATTATCACAATTAAATTTTTTCGCGAGCGCATCCGCAAAAAGCGAATTACGCGAAGCAAGCGTAACCGCTGTCGGTAATCCAAGCGCTACTTCTCTTGCAAAACTCGGCCCAGAAATGACCGCATAAGGAATGTGATTACCAAGCTCACGTTCCGCAACGCTATGCAAAAAATTTCCGGTGCCAGGTTCTAAGCCTTTGGTTGCCCAAGCAATGCGATGGGTGGGTTTTAAAAAGGGTTTCAAGTCCTTTAACGCGTTGCCAAAAACGTGGCTTGGCACCACCAATAAAATATCTTGTACTCCAATGATAGCTTCTTCTAGTGTTGCGCATACTTGAATGTTGCTCGGGAATGCAACGTCTGGCAAATATCTTGCGTTACGTCGGGCGCTCTTCATATCACCCAATAAAGCTTCGTTTTTATCCCATAAACGCACGTCTTGATCATTTTTGGCGAGCAAAATAGCCAGAGCGGTTCCCCAAGAACCCGCGCCTAAGACCGCAATAGAGGAATGATTTTCACTCATGAAGTACTAACCGCCGTTTCTGATGCCGCCTTTTTGGCTTGAGATTCCAGATGATGCGCATACATGGCATCAAAATTAATCGGTGGTAAGACTAATTGAGGAAAACCGCCACGAGTAGCAAGACTCGAAATGGTTTCACGTGCATAGGGAAATAAAACTGTTGTACAGGTTGTCGATAATACGCGCTGCACTGCTTCACTTGAAAAATTTTGCACCGTAAAGGCGCCTGCTTGTTGAAGGTCAATCAAAAAGGCTGATTTCTCTTGCTCGCCTTCGCCCAATTTAATCGTAACGGTCACATGTAACACCACTTCATATACGCTCTCCGCTTCCGATAAAAGCTGAGATCCTATTTGTAAATCAAAATCAATTTTCGGTTTCCATTCTTCATTAAATATTTGTGGGGAGCGCGGCGCTTCAAAAGACAAATCTTTTAAATAGATACTATGAACATTAAAAAGCGAATTCATTTCTTCGCCGTTTTGTCCATTGGGCTTGACTGCCCCATTCCCATTCGTTTTCGACATACTATGTACTTCCTATTTAATTTAAAAAATGTTATTTAACCCAATCCTGCAGTTCACCGTGTTCATGCAATGCCTTTAAATCAGTGTAACCGCCAACGTGACGATCTCCTATAAAAATTTGTGGCACAGTTCTTCTGCCGCTTATCTCTTCCATTTTCTGCCTTAAGGCGAGATCTTGATCGACAAAGATTTCAATGTAAGGGATCCCAAGGCTTTCTAATAATTGCTTTGCTTGCACACAATAAGGACACACCTTTGTACTATATACCGTCACATTTTTCATGCTTTCACCAATGGTAAACCAGCAGCTTTCCAAGCATCTATCCCGCCCTTTAAGATAACCATATTCTGAAAACCATTTTGTTTTAACTTTTCAACCAGTTTGGGAGATTCTTGTCCCATTAAACAGGTCACAATGATGGGTTTATTGAGATATTTTTGCAGACTGTTTATTTTTTTATCAAGCGTTGTTAGCGATACACGTTCTGATCCTAAAATATGGCCGCTCACAAATAAAGACTCGCTGCGACAATCAAACACCACCGCTTCTTGATGATTGATCCATTGCACAGCAGCTTCTGGAGAAATTGCCGTAGTTCCCAAACGACGCTGCAGGAATTCATTGACAATAAAAATCGCGAGAACCACTGCCAGTAAAGACGCTAAGATCCAATGATTAGTTATAAAGAAAACATATTGTTCCATCATGACTCACATTCACTTTGATATGAAAAACCGGAGTATACCCGAAACGAAAATTTAGCGCACGGGCAACTCCTATGATATTGTGAAGGCGAGTTTTCTAAGGAAAATTTTATGACGCCACGTCCACTGGTCTTAATTATCCTCGATGGCTGGGGATGCCGCAACGCAAAAGATGCCAATGCTATTACCACTGCCCATACCCCTGTCTGGGATAAATTATTAAAAGAATGCCCCAATACCACCTTATCAGCTTCGGGCTTAGATGTGGGTCTGCCCCCAAACCAAATGGGCAATTCAGAAGTTGGACATTTAACAATGGGCGCGGGACGGGTGGTCTTTCAGGACCTGACGCGTGTGACAACTGCCATTGAAAACGGCGAATTTAATCAAAACCCCGTCTTTATCACTGCGCTAGAGAAAGCCTGCCAGCAAAATCATGCCCTGCATATTTTGGGATTACTTTCGCCTGGCGGCGTACACAGCCATGAAGAACATCTTTATGCATTAGTGCGTTTGGCCGCAGCCAAAGGCGTGTCAACCGTTTATATTCATGCCATTTTAGATGGCCGCGATACACCACCGCAAAGCGCAAAAGCATCTCTTTTAACCTTACAAAAAATTTGTGATTCTCTTGCATCTACCACAACAGCACGCATCGCCTCTATCACTGGTCGCTATTATGCCATGGATCGCGACAAACGCTTCGAACGCACAGAATTATTTTATGATTTATTAACCACAAATCTTGCGCCTTATACTTTTGGATCTGCAATTGATGCATTAGAAGCAGCTTATGCGCGTGGTGAAACCGATGAATTTGTTAAACCAACGCGCATTGCACCCGCTGTTCATTTACAAGAAGATGATGTCGTCATTATGATGAATTTTCGATCGGATAGAGTAAGACAAATCTGCGAGGCACTGAGAAACCCGGGTTTTTCTGCATTTCCACGCAAAGTTTTTTTAAAATTCGCAGACTTTGTCACACTCACAGAATATGCAAGCGATCTCGATGCGCATGTTGCTTTCCCCCCATTGCCTTTAGAAAACATGTTCGGAGAATATGTAGAACAGCATCATTTGAAACAATTAAGAATCGCTGAAACCGAAAAATATGCGCACGTGACTTTTTTCTTTAACGGCGGACGGGAGCGTCCCTTTCAGAACGAGGATCGCATTTTAATTCCTTCTCCCAAAATTGCAACCTATGATCTTGCACCAGAGATGAGTGCGAAGCAACTCACCCAACAACTGATCCAAAGCATTCAAAGTACTCAATATGATGTCATCATCTGTAATTATGCCAATGCGGATATGGTCGGGCATACCGGCAATTTTCCTGCGGCCGTTCGTGCCATTGAAACCCTAGACACCTGTTTAGGACAAGTCCTTACCGCCTTAAAAACCGTGGGCGGCGAGGCTGTCATCACCGCGGATCACGGCAATGCAGAACTGATGTTTGATGCGCGAACGCACCAACCCCATACCGCCCATACTTTGGAACGAGTGCCGTTCATTTACGTGGGTCGGACGGGAACCATCACCCATCAAACGGGTACCCTCGCGGATATTGCCCCAACCCTAATATCCTTGTTAAACTTACCCCTTGCGCCACAAATGACTGGTCAATCGCTTATTCACTTGCAATAACCCCAAAAAAACGTCGACTTATCCCTCATTTAACGGTAAGATGAAGGCAAAATGAGTCGTTCAGCAGGAAAAGAAATTTCAGTTTATACTGTTGTAGGCCACGGGAAAAATTAAAATCCCTGCCACATCACCCAATTTATTTAAGTAAGCTGGTTCAATCGCTCTTTGGAGATTTTGATGATGCAATTAAAGAGAAAAAGCGCCTTCACACTACTGAAAGTTCTCTGTATTGGCCTCTGCGTTGCGCACCCTTATCCCCTTGTTGCTGAAGAAGCCCCTCTGCCCATCGCGGATCTGCAACGATTCACGCAAGTCATCGAATATATTAAAGAGTATTATGTGAAGCCAGTGGCAGATGATGAATTATTCGATAACGCTATGCGCGGCATGTTATCAGGACTTGATCCACATTCCACCTATTTTGATAAAAAAGAATTTTCTGAGTTAAAAGAAGTCACCACCGGAAAATTTGGAGGTCTAGGTGTAGAAATTATCCCAGAAGATGGTTACATCCGCGTTATTAGCCCAGTGGATGGCACACCGGCGCATCGTGCCGGGATCCAAGCAGGCGATCTCATCATTAAATTAGATGATACGCCCGTGCGCGGATTAAATATAAACGAAGCCGTTGAAATGATGCGCGGTGAAAAAGGCACTAAAATTACCTTGACCATTATTCGCCAAGGCGAAAATAAACCGCTGCTTATCACTGTGATTCGAGATACCATCAATAAAGAAAGCGTGCGCAGCAAAATGTTTGAGGGCGGTTATGGTTATGTGCGAGTTTCGACCTTTCAAAGTGGATCAGGTGATGAATTTACCAAAAACATTCAAGCTTTGAAGAAAACCAGCGAAGGTAAATTAAAGGGGATTATCCTAGATCTCAGAAATAATCCAGGGGGCGTACTCGAAGCTGCTATACAAATGGCAGACGCCTTTTTAGATCGTGAAAAATTAAAACAATACGACAGCGTTATTTTTTATACCAAAGGCCGAATACCCGGGTCGCAGCTGAAAGAAAAAGCCCATGCGGGAGATATTTTAAACGGCTTACCCATCGTCGTATTGGTCAATCGCGGTTCAGCCTCCGCTTCGGAAATTGTGGCAGGCGCACTGCAAGATTATCATCGCGCAGTGGTGGTCGGGGAAGATACCTTTGGCAAAGGCACGGTCCAAACGGTTTTACCATTAAAAGATAATCGCGGGCTTAAACTCACCACCGCTCTGTATTACACTCCCGCTGGGCGTTCCATTCAAGCCATGGGGATCAAACCCGATATCACCGTTCCCTTTCTTAAAATTCCAGCACCTAACGAAAAAGACAATCTAAGTGGGTTGTATATTAGAGAAGAAGATTTGCAAGGCCATTTAGAAAACGGTAACGATAAAAAAGTTGAAGCCAAAGGCAGTAAAGAGCTAAAAGAAAAAGGCGGTGACAAGCCGTTGTCTTCTAGTATCTTACCAGAAGCCGCCAATCTGCTATACACAGATTATCAGTTACACGAAGCGTTAAATATACTAAAAGGGCTTAGCTTAACCGCAAATCAACATTTACCAACAAGATAAACATACATCATCAATAAATAACAGCACATGCTGTACATCGATAGTGTCTTGTGAAAGTGGTGATCCTTTTAGCGGCTTTACCGTGTAACTTAACGTCTGACTTTTGCCATTATAGGTTGGTCTTGTCAGTTCTATCGCAAAATTGACTGCTTCATTCATGGCCAATACCCGAGTTGCGTGCAAATCCGCATTGGGTGGATTCTCGCCAAAACTATTGTGACCTCTTTGTTCCCATAACGCTAAAAATTCTTCTATCGGCATGGAACCCGCCTGTCGGTTCGGCCTTTCCGAAAAGTATGCAACAAACGGCGCAACTTGTTTTAATACCAACGTATACGTATCCTTCCCTGCATCTCGTTTGATTTGTGCCGCTTCAGCAGATTGCACCATCAAATACGCGCCTTTTGCTTCGGTCACGAGGTTAGCCTGCACCCCCATTGGCATGACTATTCCTACTAACAGCGCGCTTATCACAGTCGAAAAGAATAAAAAATTGCGGTTCATCGACATACCCCTTAAAAAAACAACTTCGTACGTTAGTATAGATTATTTTCATTATGTGCCAGCCGCACCTTGCCGGCTGTCTATAAGGTACGGTATAGTTTGCTTCAGGTTTACAATTTTCCCGCTGAGGGAATTCATCAAACAGGAAGTGTAGTATGTTAACCGACCCATCAAAAAAAACTGACGAATTTAAAATCGAAAATTTATCCACAAAAAGTTCTACCGTCCAAAAATCTGAATCCGCTTTGCCAGAATTACAATTAGCACTGGATATCCTATTAGGGAACAACGATCAAACGGAGGATAAAGCTGTCTTTTCACTACATAAGGAAAAAGCCGATTATATTGTCAATGGAGAAAGTCTTTGGGATCGCAAACGAGACTTTGAATGGGAAAGTATTCCTTCAAATCAGACTTCCAAAATTTCCTTTGAAGATCGTACATTGTTTGACAGCACATCAATAGAGTACATAGACTCTGGATCACAACGAAAAATTCGATCGCCGATTAAGGAAATAGCCAAAAGGCAGATCCAACTGAAGCAAAGTCAACAAAGCAAAAGAAAATTAGAAGAGGCTATTACCCGTTTCCTGCATATTGAGGGAGTTCCTGACCAAGATATCGAGAATGCTTCACCAAAGGAAAACGAAGCCTTAACCTTACAAAATCAAATTTACCACCTTAATATGGATGTCTGTAAGTCTTTACAACATTTACTATTTAATCATTATTCACTCAACAATTTAAAAAACTTCATTTTTGAATTTGCGCCACAACCCGAACCTAGTTTACTAAATTATTACCGAAAGGATAAATGTTTCTCTTTCAAATTTTTTTCCCCCATTTTTGTTGTAACAGATGCTACTACTGGAAAAAATTTTGAACTCGATCCAAATGGTGAGTTAATCTCTTGGGATAAAGGGATTCATCCTTATCCTAAACGAGAAATTTGTACCCTGGAAATAATTGCTATTTTAGATTTAACCCATTTCCCACACGCACAAAGCGCTTCTGTTTCGTTAAAACTAGTAACAGATTATCCTCATCTGCAATATATTGGCTCCCTTCAAAGCCCAGAGGTTATTTCTATTGAAACTCGTGCTCAAGTTTCGGATTTAAATACACAACCCGAAATTAAAGTGGATGATTTTCGCTATGAAAAAATTACGCCGATTATCAAGGAGATCTTCACGTTTGTGAGTATTTCCGATGAGCCAAGTCGATTCTTAAACTACACAATGGTCCTCTTTCATGAGGCCATGCGGGTTCGTTTATTAAAAATTAATGGTGATACCACAAGTGAATTCTCTGTATTGGTTCAGATGCACATTAAACAAAATCCGAATCTGGATGAATTATTTAGTCAAACCAAAATTGAATTAGCCTATTTATTTAATCGCATCTATTCGAAAGATCTCATCTTTATGCTCAGAGTTTTTTTTGATGATACCGTTAATCAAGCTTTGCAGTCGGCAATCTATCTCCAAAAAAATGCCCACAGTAAACAAAATGACACCTTTCCCGTCAATTATCTGGTCTTGATTGCTATTCAAACCATTCAAGAAGCGCTGGCAGTGGCTAAAGATGCCAATGAAATAATTATGAAGGGATTTAATAATCCAGATCTAATCTCAATAAAAAAACCAAAGGATATTCCCGTTTGGTATCTCATCTTCTTAGACGATAACAACTTACCAAACCAGCAGTTTGAACTTTTAAAATTACCTATTGTTGCGGATAAAATTACTTGGGAAAATCTAAAATCAAAAGTAATCCAAAAACCTACTTTTGCAAAAGTGCGCAACAGAGAATTTATTAGCGTGGTTAAAGATCCAAAACCAAAGACAATGGAGCCAACAGCCCATCACACCGTAGTTTATATCGAATCCGATAAACTCCGACAAGAATGGCGTTGCCATTTGAATCTAAAAACGTGGAGAGGCTGGTCAAAACTGACCAATTTAACTTTAGAAATCTGGTTGGGACGCACGCCACGGGAAGTTGCAAATCAAGTGATCCGTTTGTATCCCAATATTGAACTGGCGGCTCCCACCCAGTGGGCATTGCTTGGTCTTGATGCTATTGGCTTAGCCTTAAGTTGTATTGCAGCGTATAAAGGGATCAAACATCCTAATAAAGCTCCTGCAATCCTTAGAATATACAACGGCTTTGTTCGAGGTTCATTATGTTTGATGGGATTATGGGCGGCAGGCATTCAAATTTATTCTGTCGTCTATCCCGACCAAACCCATGTTTCAGATTTGGAATTTTATTCTAAAATTGGACTTGCGGGTATTCTTTCATTCCCCCCTACAGTTGTCATCACTTCTCTTTCACATCAACAAAAACAAGCTCTGCTCTCTAAACGCGGGATCGGACCACTATTTTGGTTTGTTGATACCAGCTTACAGTCACTTTCCAATTTTGGGGTTCTACAATTATTTGTCCATAACTTATTGGGTTTACCGGCAAATTTGGTCAATATTTTTGCCCCTGCCGCCCCAGCATTTTTAACTGCATTGCCAACACATACCAAAATCGGGGAGCCCGTTCAGGTTTTTATGAATCTCTTCATGGTAGCCAATTTGCTTTCTCTTCTGATTAAAAGAGTTGCCGCAAACGAAGAACCCGAGGCATTGAATGATTGGCAATTGGGTTTATGGACATCCATCACGACACTCGGACTCGCGTATGCATTAAGAAGTGCCCGTCAATTCGTTGAAACGTATATCCCGCCAAAATATATTTATCGCAAAAAAGTTCCTTACTCTCAAGATCTGGGACAACATTTGCCATTGCTTGTAGAGGGAGATCCTAACTCTCAAGATGTTGGTGATGCAGAACGCGGATCAAATCCGCCTCCACCGATGACAACCGGATTTGATCTCTTTCGAGAACAAAATAAATTGGAGCAGATAAATCCCCCCAAAAGAACTAACCAGTGTGGATGTACGTTGGTATAATATCAGATAAATCAAAATTTACTTAAGCAGCAATCAAAACCGCTTTCAGTTTTTCAATGGCATTTTTTTCTAATTGACGAATGCGTTCTTTAGATACCTGATGGATTTCAGCCAATTCTTCTAAGGTCGCTTTCTTTTCGGATAACCAACGTCTTGTCAAAATGTTTTGCGAACGCGGATCTAGCGTTTGAAAAGCGTCCTTAAAGCGCCCGTCAGCATAGGCATCCCAATTGTCCGCTGCGAGTTGGCTTTCAGGATTTAAATCCGGATCTTCTAAGCATTCTGCTGGTACCAAGGCACGCTTAGTTGCCCCATCCTGCTGTTCATCTGGAGATAAATCAAAATGCACATCGCGTGCATTTAAGCGGGCTTCCATCTGCGAGACTTCTTCAGGGGTTACGCCTAATTCGTTTGCAATGGTATCAACTTCTTCTTTAGTACTCCAGCCAAGACGTTTTTTAACACTTCGTAAATTAAAAAATAATTTACGTTGCGCTTTGGTAGTAGCCACCTTCACAATGCGCCAATTGCGTATCACATATTCATGGATTTCCGCTTTGATCCAATGCACAGCAAACGATACCAACCGAACTCCAATTTTGGGATCAAAACGTTTAACTGCCTTCATTAATCCAACGGTTCCTTCTTGAATGAGATCTGCAATCGGTAAGCCATAACCTAAATAACCCCGCGAAACTTTTACAACATAACGCAGGTGCGACAATACCAATTTTTGCGCCGCTTCTAAGTCTCCTTTTTCTTGGTATTGGGTCGCTAATTGATGCTCCTCTTCTGCGGTTAAAAGAGGAATTTCTTGAATGCGTTGAATATACGCTTCAACACTGCCAACCGGTAATTGGGCAGGATTTAAGACTTGCAGCTCTTTTTGGGTCGTTGTAATCTCATTCATGATTTCTCGCCATATATTAAGCATCATTAAAGATTTCTTAATCTTTTTTCATTTTACCACTTTTTTATTTAGACAGCCAAGCGCACCGCAACTGATTTTATGTGCAGTAATCTAAAGAATAAGGGGTCAGGCACCAAAGATGCTTTTCAATACCTTCCCAAATTCTCCATTAAACCAAAAAAGGCGGATACTCAGCATAAATACTGTTTTTGTATATAGAATAAAGTGAACCAAAAATCCATATTTTTATATGTAAAAAAATATTGACATTTATCGATTTTTAGATATACTACAGCAATGAAAAAGGTGTATTTTGAC
>JAJZUR010000044.1 GCA_021848375.1 Pseudomonadota bacterium
CTTTTTTACGCCTGTTGTCTGGTGAAGAGTCGCCGAGCCTTGGCGAAATCATGGTGGTAAAGGACGCAAGTGTTGGATTTTTAAGACAAGATCAATATCGTTATGAAGAAAATACCGTTATTGAAGTGGTCTTACAAGGTAAAGCAAAGTTATGGGCAGCGTTACGAGAAAAAGAAAAATTGTTAAATTCAGGCGAGTTTGATGAAAAAATTGGGCTACGTTTAGGGGCATTAGAAGAAATCATATTTCATCAACAAGGCTATACAGCTGAAACCTTTGCCCAAACGCTGCTAACGGGCTTGGGTGTTGAGCCGGAGTACCATTTTAAACCCTTAAATGCGCTGTCTGGTGGTTTTAAACTTCGGGTGCTGTTGGCGCAATCCTTATTTGAAGAGCCAGATATTTTATTATTAGATGAGCCTACCAACCACCTTGATATCATGAGCATTGCGTGGCTTGAAAATTATTTAAAAAATCAATACAAAGGGGTTTTACTGTTTATTTCACACGATTATGGTTTTTTAAATAATTTATCGACTCATGTGTTAGATATCGATTTTGGGGAAATTCGGGAGTACGTGGGTAATTATGATCACTTTGAACAGGAAAAAAAGCTGAAGGTCGAACAAAAAGAAAATGAGCGGCAATTTATTGAAAACAAAATTGCGCATATGCGGGTTTTTGTGGAACGGTTTCGAGCAAGCGCCAGCCGTTCTAAGCAAGCCTTATCTCGTGAGAAAATGATCGATAAGTTGGAATTACCGGATATTAAAAAATCTTCCCGCATTAGCCCTCATTTTCAATTTAGGCAAAAACGCCCATCAGGCAAAGTTGCGTTGACTGTTGAACATCTTTCAAAAAGCTTTGGCACTAAAATTGTCTTAAATAATGTTTCCTTTCATGTCAATAAAGGTGAAAAAGTCGCGTTGATTGGCCATAATGGTATCGGAAAATCAACACTATTAAAAATATTATTGAGCAAATTGGATGCGGATGAAGGAAAATTTACCTGGGGTTATGAAACCCATATTTCCTATTTTGCACAAGACCACCATGAAACCCTAACGGGTAGAGCAACCGTACTTGATTGGTTAATTGAACAACGCGAAAGTGATGCAACACGAGATAACATTCGCAAAGCGTTGGGACAAGTATTATTTACCCAGGACGATGTGTATAAATCCATTGCAACCATTAGCGGTGGAGAGGCTGCACGTTTGTTAATTGCTAATATGATGTTAGAACATTCAAATGTTCTGGTTTTCGATGAACCAACCAATCACTTAGATTTAGAATCTCGAGAAGCATTGGCAAATGCTTTAAGTCGTTTTGAAGGGACGGTGATAGTTGTGAGTCACGATCGACACTTTGTTTCGACCTTTGCAACGCGAGTGATTGCTTTAACTGAAAAAGGGATTATAGATTTTCAGGGTAGTTATAGAGAATATCTTGCTCGATATGGAGAAGATTACTTAAATAAAGTTTGGCTGGTTGAACAAGAAAAGAAAAAATAGGCATCAAACTGCTATTAAACGAACAGCGCTGCTGCAACCTGCCTGCCTTCTGCCATCAGTACAATATAAGTTCTTGCGGCAGCGCTGGTGCTCATGACTTCTACGCCAATTTGATGATCCGTTAAAGAGGCAATCAGTTTGGGGGATAGAAAACGTAATCGTTCCCCACTACCAAATAAAACCACCTGTGGTTTGTAAGATAACAAAATTTCAAAATGTTCAGCCTTTAACGCTTCAAAAGAGGTGGGTCCCCAAGGCGCGATTAAGTGCTCGGGCATTACGACAATAGGAAAGTCATAGGACTTATTGTTAACGATCAGGTTGCCGTTTTGATACGCTTTAATTTGAAAAGCAGCATTGCCATTGTCTTTTGAAAATTCCATACTACCCATTATACGGAAAATGTGTAAAAAAAGGAGAATGGGTTAACCATGGAAATAGAATTACCAAAACCTGAGATTAAAACCAAAAGCTATGATAAATCAATTGAGCGGGAAGGCATTGCGGCAGGCTTACATCCGATCTTAGCCAGAGTGGTTGCCTCGCGGCCAATTTTAGCGGATATCCCGCTGCAGCAAGCCTTATTCCCCAAATTAAAAAATTTAACCTCGCCGTTTCAGATGTTGGGTATGGATAAAGCAGCGGAACGCGTAGCACACGCCATTATACAACAAGAATGTATCGGATTAGAAACGGATCATGATTGTGATGGTCAAACCAGCCATGCAGTTTTGTATCATGTATTGGTCAATCATTTCCGACATCCGAAAGACAAGATCCGATCTTACATTGGGCATCGATTAACGGAAGGCTATGGATTGTCTGATGCCGTTGCCAAAAGAATTTTAGCCGATGATTCTAAAGTTCAGTTATTAATTACCGCAGATAACGGTTCATCGGATGAGCCGCGTATTAAAGATTTAAAAAATTCAGGTATTGATGTGATTGTGACGGATCATCATGAAATTCCACAGGATGGGGTACCTAAAAGCGCTTATGTCTGTTTAAATCCGACTCAAGCAGACTGTGGTTATCATGATCCGTATATTGCAGGCTGCATGGTGGCTTGGTTATTAATGGCGGCAACCAGACAAAAGCTAATCAGAGCAGGGTACTTAACCACCGATGCGCCAACGTTGATTGATGCGCTCGATTTTGTAGCGGTCGGAACGGTTGCGGATTGTGTGAGCATTGCGCGAAGCTTAAATAATCGAGCCGTGGTGGCATTTGGGATCCGCTTAATTGAAGCAGGAACAAGACCTTGTTGGCGTGCCATTAAAACACTATCAAAGGCACCGCTTTGTTCAGAAGACTTAGGTTTTAGAATTGGCCCATTGTTGAATAGTGATGGCCGTTTAGCAACTGCATTTGGTTCGGTTAGTTTTTTGTTAGCAGAAACAGACGAAGAAGCAATGGCCTGGTTATATTCGTTACAAGATTATAATACCGAGCGTAAATCCATTCAACATGATATCGTGCTTCGCGGGTTACACGCCGCAAAGCAGCAAATAGAAAAACAACGCAGTAGTTTATGTATTTATTTGGCGGATAGTCATACTGGCGTACATGGAATTGCAGCGAGTCGAATCAAAGACATTTTTGGCCGGCCCACTGCTTTTTTTGCCGCTAAAGTGGGAACTACTGATCTGATCACAGGATCGGTACGAGGGATTGAAGGCTTTCATGTGCGTAATGCAATACAAAGTGTTGCAAACGAGCATCCCGATCTGTTAATCGCTTTTGGTGGTCACAAAGGGGCAGGCGGTCTCACCTTACGGGCGGTAGATTTTGAATGCTTTAGTGAGGCTTTTGAAAAAGCGGCGCAACACCAATTAAAGAATAGAAACTTAGGCCCTGTAATTTGGACAGAAGGTCAAGTTCCCGCACATCATCTTAACCTAGAATTTGTTGATGCATTAAATCAGCTTGAGCCTTATGGGAGAGAATTTGAACAGCCCATTTTTGAAATCGATGGCGTACTAAAAGAATTTCGAATGATAGGTGATGGCACTCATGCGCGTGTGGTGTTGGACTGCGAGGGTAATCGTTTAACGGGCGTGTGGTTTAAATTTAGACAAACTTCTACATCCACTCCATCGGTTACGGTTGGAGACAAAGTAAAAGTCGCTTATTCTGTAAAAGCGAATACTTTCCGTAACCAACGGACGTTAGATATCCATATTGTTCATATGGAAATTAGTGGGTAGTTTTGCTGGTTGGTCCCGTACTTGTACCTTCTATTTCTAGTTCTAATGGACGCTCTTTTCTCTTTGGATTTACTGGCTCTACCACACGACGCGAATTATTTAAGTGTTGCGTAAAGTTATAGGTGAGCGCATCTGAAGACGCTTCAAGGGTTGGTAATTTGCGAGAATCTTCAAGTTTATTGAGTACATCATTAAAGAGACTTATGGACTCAACCGAGGGGCCCTGTCTCGTTTGGGCGAGTGCGTTGTAGGCGGTATTGACAGCTTCTAATTGTAAATTGCGAATAGTTGCTTTGAGTTCATCTATTTCGCGCTGAAATAGTTCATCTTTAAATTTAAGCGCATCATCGAATTGCCAATGTTGTTTAGAAATTATTTCTAGCAATTTTCTGGCATGTTCAAGATCCCCCAATTTAACTAGCTCCTTTGCTGCCGTAAAATAAGGTGATGGGACACCACTCAAGGCGATTGGTAATAATTTTGTTTTAGCATCTTCAAAACGATTAGACATTCGGTCCTCCTAAAAACCAATTTCATCCATTTTCTTTAGAAAACGGTGCACACAATTGTTTGCAATAAAATACTTGAGATCATATAAAATTTCATCGGGTAGAGCCTCAATTTGACCAATCCGTTGAAAAAGCTGGTTCATAAAACCGGCATTTGTTCGAATGGCATTTTCACGATAATTGATAACGACAATGGGATCCTCCCGGGTAACCCGAATAGGCTCCATCCAACCAATTTTTTTAAAATCGTCGATCTCGATTGCTCTGACCAATGCTGCTTGAACTTTAAGATCCCTTACATGCAGAATGATCCGAATCCCTTCTTCATCTTGACGTTCCTCTATGTATCTTCGCCATCCCTCATACTCTATTTCGTTGATTTTTCGTTCAGGGCGAGGGGAGTAATATTTTACTTGTTCTATGGATTCATCTTCTTGGCATTGCCATTCGTAGATCTGAAAAAATTCTTTTGATCCTTGCTTGACACGGCTGCTACGAATTTGCTCTGGGCAGAAATAACCCTGCTCAAATTGAGGCATAGAATGGTGTAATTCCACACTACTCAGCATATCCGTAAATCCCCTACCAATTCAATTTTGCTTTCCTGCATTAAACAAACTCAATAGGCGAAACTAGTTCACCCATCAGAAGTCTAACTGGTTACTAATGAAGCTTAACTTCACGAGTAAGCGATAGTGTATGTGCACGGTCAGTGAATATCAATATATTTTTTAAGAAATAAGGAATTTTTTTAAATAGTGAGTCTAATAATTAAATTGAAATAATTGCTATCAAAGAGGTAAGATTTATGGAAACAAAAGTACCAGAAAAATTAACCATACCGGTTACTTCATCTATTAATGATATTGAATATCTCACGATGCAAGGGGGGGGGCGTAAGGGGACCGCCTATGTTGGGGCAGTAGAAGAATTAGAGGTGCAAGGACTTCTTGCTCAAATAAAGGAAGTTGCTGGTAGTTCAGCTGGAGGGCTGATGTCCATTCTCTTAGCCGTTGGTTATAACGCTGCTGAAGTTCGTGAACTAATGCTTGACATGGATTTCAAGATGCTACAGGACAAAAGAGAGCTGGGTTGGGTTGAGTCTACACATCTAGGAGATGTTGTAAAAGCCACCAGCGGTGTTGCGACTGGTATCAAAGACGCTATAGGAGGAATAACGCAAATTCCCATTCTGGGGAGCATGTTAGGCGTTGCAGCTGCTCAGCCCATACAAGTCATTAATAAGGTAGCAGAGGTTGCGGCTAAGTCAGCCGATGTGATTTCTGTCGCAAGTAAAGCAGAAGAAGTGGTTGGCCTTGCTTTGGGTACAGGTTTAGGGCTTTGGGAAGGCGAGGCAATGCTTTCTTGGCTAGCTGAGGTAGTGGCGCGTAAAACAGGGAACCCGAACATTACGTTTGGGCAGCTTGCAGAGTTAGCAGAAGTCAGTGGTAGTCCTTTTAAAAAACTCATTTTAACAGGTTCTAATCTTACCGATGGCCTTTTGCAATATTTTAATGCCGAAAATACTCCCGACATGCCGATTATTGTAGCCGCACGTATTTCCGCAAGTTTCCCTGGGGGTTATAAACCCGTTATCACGGTTGAAAAGGACAAAGATGGAAAGGAAAAGAAAACAGTTTGGGTTGATGGTGGCTTGTTAGAAAACTTGCCAGATGTTTTTAACAAACTCCCTTACTTAACACCTGATCGTGACAATGGACATGGCGGCAATAAAAAAGCCTTTGCATTATCCCTGATTACACCGGAAGAAAAAGCAGAACTTGAAGCAGGGCGACAGATTCAAAGGATGCACCAACATCTCGGCGCTATCGTTTCAACCAAGTTTTCTGAAGAAGGACTTGTGCAAAAGTATGGTCAAAACATTGCAAGGATAGATACAGTGGGGGTGGGCACGCTGGAATTTAAGTTACCGCCGGAAAAAGAAAAAAAATTAGTTCAATCCGGAACAGATACCGTACACACAGCCATTGAATCTATATTAAAGTCAGAGGAAAAAGTTAAGCCATATGATTCATATTCAGATGAAGAATTAGTAAGAATCATTACAGAACTTCAACATGATACAGATGGGGCGAATAAGAAAAAAGCGCTACCCTATATAAAAGTATTGAATGGTCGTAATATCAGCGAGAAACGTCTTGAGGAATTAAATTTAAAAGCAGAACAAGACTATCAAAGAATAATCAAATTAAAAGATCCACGCAATTACTCTGATGGCGAGTTGACAAAACTCTGCGCTGATAAAAGAAGTGTCTTGATGAGTGTTGAACTTGAGCTGCAGGGATCAGTTGCGCAATTAAAACTCGCCAAAGCAGCATTAGAATATAATGCTAAACAATTGCATCAAGAATTCAAGCAAAATAAGGAATTCCAGGAACAGTTGCAAGAATTGTTGAAACAAGAAGAAGCTCTCAATGCGATTATGTTGTTTAAGGCTGATCCCAGGAAGGGTGCACAGAGAGAAAATTTAAAAAAACAAGAAAAAGAATTATTGGATGTGCTGAAAAAATCGTACGATAAAATTATTAATGATTATGGTAATAACCCTTTGTTAAAAGGATTCTTTGAAAGTCTAAAAGAAGACAGGGAAAATCCTGACTTTAAAATACCCACTACTGAAGAGGCATTAATAGCATATTGTGATAAAGACATTAAACAATGTGATGATTTGCTTAAGGGAGCTGAACACGAGGCAGCGAAAGGAATTCATCAGTTAAATTCATTTCGACATCATCAGGCTGGTTTCGAAAAAAGAACAGATAAAGATAAAAAGCATGCAGCGTTATTAAAGCTAAGATTGGAAATTGATCATGCTATTCTTCGAAAAACCACTTTTATTATAAAGTTGAATCACTTTTTAACACAAAAAGCACCCAAGATAAAACCGCTTATTACGCCCTGTTTGAAAGCGCTTGGTGTAATATCTTTCATCTGTACATTACCGCTCGCCCTACCAGCTGTTCCTATTGCTTTAGCGATTCGTAAATTTGCCAAAGATACAGATACTAAAGAAACCGCTAATAATGTGGTTCGATTTTTCAAAAAATCGGATATTGACAGAGATGAAAAGTTGAGAGCTTTTAGAGATGTCATCAATCAATGTGTAAAAGTCATGCAAAAAAATTATGTAACAGCGGACAATAGTGAAGAGACCTATTTGCATCGGCTGCACACTATATATATGAAAAATAGCGGAATAGATTTGGAAACAATAATGAAGAGGAAGGTTGATGAATCCAGTAAAGATTTTAAGGAGCGGGTTAATAAAGTGAAGAGCCAGTTGGAATCCGCCGCTAGAAATCCAGAAGTAGAGGCAGAAGACAAAGACAAAATATCAGTATATGAGATGTTGCGAGAAGATGAACAAGCCGCTGTTGAGCATAATATTGCTGAATTTAGGAAACAAATTGAACATGATATAAAATTGGTGAACATAAGTGAAGCGTCAAATAACAATATGATGCAAGCAAAAAATAGAGAGCAAGAGACGAAAAATATAGATCAAGAAGATTTGCGTGGTTTGGATAGGAAAATGAAGGATAAAGAAAAATTAACAAAAGAAGAAGTAGAGCGATATCTGAAAGCTTGTAAATCGCTCGAACGAGAATTACCAAAAATGTTTTTAGAAATAAATGCTAATATTTTAGAAGTAATTGAAAGAGAGCAGAATGCTAAAGATAAGCAGCGTATACATGAACTGAGGGAGACTAAACAACAAGAGGAAATTGGGTCTGCACTTCAACATTTTAAACGAAAAAGGCAAGAGCATAACCGACAGAGAACAGATAATAGTAGGCCAAATAAACCTAAAGCTCATTAAAAAGTTTCCGCAATCACATACACTATGTTATGCTAAGCTAATTTTTAGCCTAAATAGGCTAATTTTTAGAAAATCAACTTAGGAATAACCATGTGTCCTCTCGGTTTGGAACATTTTGACAATTTTCCTTTACCAACAAAGCCTGCTCAAAAGACGCTTTTGGGCTCCCTTTTAGGGGGCGGGTTGCCCTTAGCTTTAGCGCATGCCGCTCGAAGGCATCCTGGGGTGATGGTTATAATCGCACGAGATCCGGTGATTGCCTCCAAACTTGAATGGGAACTGAAATTCTTCTTAAAAGATATTCCTGTCTTAAGTTTTCCTGATTGGGAAACACTGCCATACGATACTTTTTCTCCTCATCGCGATATTATTTCTGAACGCTTGTTAACACTGTATCAATTGCCTGATTTAAAAAAAGGCATATTAATCGTTTCAATTTCAACACTGATGCATCGGCTTTGTCCTAAAGACTATCTACTCCAAAATACGGTCTGGTTAAAAAAAGGACAAATATTTGATTTATCCGTTATGCGCAAACGTTTAGAAGAAGCCGGCTATCGTTGCGTACCAGAGGTCTTAGAACATGGTGAATTTGCAGTCCGAGGATCTATTTTAGATTTGTTTCCAATGGGAAGTGAAAAGCCATTCAGAATTGATTTATTTGATAATGAAATCGATTCTATACGCAATTTTGAAGTCGAAACGCAGCGTTCTCTAAATAAATTAGAGGCTGTGCAGTTATTGCCTGCTCGAGAATTTCCATTAAATACAGAAGGGATCACGAATTTTAGAACGCGATTTCGGGATCATTTTGAAGGCGATCCGCGGCAGTGTTCTTTGTATTTAGACGTTAGTGAAGGCAATGATTCACCGGGATTAGAGTATTATTTGCCGTTATTTTTTATGAATACCAGTGATATATTTCAATATTGTCCAGAAAATACGCTGGTTGCGGCCGTGGAAGATATTGGCGCTGCTGCGGATCAATTTTGGGAAGACGTCAAAACGCGCTATGATCAGTATGGACATGATCGTTTACGGCCGATATTATCACCAAAAGAACTTTTTTTACAACCAACTGAAATAATGGCGGAAATCAACCGCTTTCCAAGACTTCAGTTAACCAAAGAACGCGTAGCGGAAAAATTAGGCACGATTAATTTACCTGTTACTGACTTACCGCCGCTTTTTATGGAAGCAAAACAAGAACAACCGTTGCAGCAGTTAATCTCTTTTTTAGAGAATTTTAAAGGTCGAGTACTATTTTGCGTAGAAAGCCCTGGTCGGCGCGAGGTGTTAAAAGAAATACTTATGCCGATTGCTTGTCGACCGAAGGAAATAGACAGCTGGTCTGAATTTTTAGCGACAACGGAAACTGTTTCTATCGTCATTGCGCCAATTGAAGAGGGCATGTTACTGGAAGGCTCAATTGCCATTATCACGGAATCCGTATTGCTCGGCCCGCGCGTTATGCAGCGCCGGTTACGCAAAGCTCGTAAAGCATTGTTTGATATGGAGGTGCAAAGTCTTGCCGAATTAACCATCGGAGCACCTGTGGTGCATATGGATTATGGCATTGGCCGTTATCAAGGATTAACGCATTTAACGTTATCGAGTGTAGAAGGAGAATTTGTTACCCTTGAATATGAAGGGGGTGATAAATTGTTTGTTCCTGTATCTTCCCTACACTTAATCAGCCGCTATAGTGGGGTGGATTTAGAGCATGCACCGCTGCATCGCTTGGGCAGCGAGCAATGGCAAAAAGCCAAACAAAAAGCTGTTGAACAGGCAGCCGATGTGGCCGCTGAATTATTAGAGATTTATGCGCATCGAGAAGCCAAAAAGGGTTTTGCTTTTCCAAAACCCGATGAACACTATGAAGCTTTCTGTGCCGGATTTCCGTTTGAAGAAACCTTTGATCAGCAGCGGGCAATTGATGATGTAATAGCGGATTTGCTCTCCGATCGGCCTATGGATCGAGTAGTTTGCGGGGATGTTGGTTTTGGTAAAACAGAAGTAGCGCTGAGAGCTGCTTTTATTGCAGTACAGGGGGGTAAACAGGTAGCTGTGCTTGTCCCGACGACTTTGCTCGCGGAGCAACATTTTCAAACCTTTAGTGATCGTTTTTCAGGATTTCCCATCAAAATAGAGGTGATATCACGTTTTAGATCTGCAAAAGAGCAAGCAGCCATTAGAGCACAAATCCTTGCTGGAAAAATCGACATCTTAATTGGTACCCATAAAATTTTGCAAGAAAAATTGCAATTTAAGTCTTTAGGGTTGTTGATCATTGATGAAGAACATCGATTTGGCGTTAAACAAAAAGAAGCATTTAAAAAAATGCGTGCAGAAGTCGATATTTTAACCCTAACGGCAACGCCTATTCCCAGAACTTTAAACATGGCAATGGGGGGATTACGGGATCTTTCCATAATCGCCACTCCTCCAGCAAAGCGACTTGCGATTAAAACCTTTGTCAGAGAAAGGCAAATGGCGTTAATTGAAGAAGCGATTTCTCGAGAACTTCATCGCGGGGGTCAAGTTTACTATTTACATAATTCCATTGATACCATTGAACGGGAAGCGCATTTATTAGAAACATTGATCCCCATGGCTCGCATTGCCATTGCGCATGGGCAAATGCCAGAAAAACAATTAGAACAGGTAATGACCGATTTCTATCACCGCCGTAGTAACGTATTGGTTTGTACAACGATCATTGAAACCGGTATTGATATCCCAACAGCAAATACCATCATCATTGATCGTGCAGATAAATTTGGTTTAGCACAATTACATCAATTGCGAGGCAGAGTGGGAAGATCTCATCATCAAGCTTATGCCTATTGCTTAATACCAAAGGATGCGAAAATTAGTAAGGATGCAGTTAAGCGCCTAGAGGCATTGTCTATGTTGGAAGAATTGGGATCGGGTTTTTCATTGGCTACCCATGATTTGGAGATCCGCGGCGCAGGTGAATTACTGGGGGATTCACAAAGCGGTAATATTCAAACCATTGGTTTTCAATTATACATGGAATTATTAGAAGAAGCGGTGAAGACACTGCGCAGCGGCGGAGAAATCAATAAAGATCTTTCTTTAAAAAGAGGAGTAGAAATTGATTTACAGATCCCGGCGTTTATTCCGGAATCTTATATACCAGATGTGCATTCAAGATTAGTTTTATATAAACGCCTATCTAAATGCAAAAACCTAACAATGATAGAAGATTTATCCGTTGAAATGATCGATCGATTTGGCTTATTGCCAGCCCAGACCCAAAATTTATTTAAAATCACTGAAATAAAATGTCATGCAGAAGCTCTAGGTATTATTAAAATTGACGCAGGTCCTAAGGGCGGACGGTTTGAATTCAGTAAAAACCCCAAGGTAGATCCAGCAAAGATTATAGGATTGATCCAAAAGCAGCCGATGCAATATCGATTAGAAGGCCCTCAGAAATTAAGATTTATGATGGATTTGATTGATGTGAATCTTATAGTTAAAGAAGTTCAAGGAATAATAAACGAGATCAAATATCCTCTTTAACAAGATATTGTAATAACAAATGTGCATTACTCAT
>JAJZUR010000045.1 GCA_021848375.1 Pseudomonadota bacterium
TGCAAATCAAGGCAATCAAACAGTTTCGTTTGGCGATTGGTTAGGCAGTTTATGTCAAGAACTGTGCAAACAAACGGGCGAAATTTCTTCTGCCGCTTCAGGTTTGTTAAAAGATGTTCTCGCATGGTGTGAAACCCAATTTAAAGAAATGGGCAAAGGTGAAAAATCACACACACTCGCATTAGCACTGTTATCGGGTTTGCAAGGCGTGAGTCTGTTAACCTTAACATTGAAAGATCCTAACGTTATCGAACAACAAAGCGGCTATTTAATCAATTGGTTAGAAACTGTCTAACAACTCCTTCTACTTAATGTCTCTCTTAAACCCGCCTCTTCACTTTTCTGTTCTTTTCCCAAAGGACAAAGTGAAGATCGCGGATCAACGTTCAACTTAACTTTTTAAAATTCCTATCACTAACTGCATTTCAAGCGCTCCTTGTTTAAGTTTTCATTGTTCTTGACGGTTTGGTAATATTATTCCAATATACATATATGTTGTGTTTATTTATAAATAAGAACCACAACATATTGGGTTACCTACCAATAGTAAGATGACTTAAAAATTGGAGATCTCTTATGGAGTCAAATACATCCGACGCACCTGTTTTAACACCGATATCACCCAGTGCTGCTGCTGGAACTGCCAGTTTATCCGTCATACTTCGTAATGGTAACTTAACTGCATTTGATCCGACGCGCATTTCACTTGCCATCACCAAAGCGTTTTGGGATGTAGAAGGCAACAGTGCGGCAACTTCTTCTCGTATTAGTGATATCGTCATTAAGTTAACCGAAGAAATTACCGAAGCGCTTACGCGACGCTTACCCATTACCGGTGGAAATATTCATTTAGAAGACATTCAGGATCAAGTTGAGTTAGCCTTAATGCGTAATGAATATCATGCGATCGCGCGTCACTACGTTTTGTATCGAGAAGAACACCGTAAATTAAGAGAAGCAAAAGAAGCCAAAGCGCGTCAAATCTCACAAACATCAATTTCGGTTACGTTAGACAATGGAGAAATTGAACCGCTAGACATTAGCGCACTTGAAGCAACTGTCGGAGAAGCGTGTTTGAATTTAACCGATGTAGAAGTTGCTCCTATTGTTAAAGATACGCTCAGAAATTTATTTGATGGTGTTCATCTGAAAGATGTACGACAAGCTTTAATCATGACGGCTCGTACCTTAATTGAACGAGAACCAAACTATAGCTACGTTGCTGCTCGATTATTATTACGCGATCTAGAATTGGAAGCTTCTCGTTTCTTGAGACTCCCCATCCCGAGTTCACATCAGGAAATGGCAGGACAATATTCCGCAACACTGGCTGCGACTATCCACAAAGGTGTTCAATTAGAACGTATTGATCCAAAACTGCTTTCATTTGATCTCGAACGATTAGGTCAAGCGTTAAAACCAGAACGAGATTTCCTATTTAATTATCTTGGTTTGCAAACCTTATATGATCGCTATTTTATTCATCATGAAGGAACTCGCTTTGAATTACCGCAAACTTTTTTCATGCGGGTTGCCATGGGACTCGCCATCGCAGAAAAAGATAAGGAACGACGCGCCATTGAATTCTATGATTTGCTTTCTTCTTTTGATTATATGAGTGCCACACCAACCCTGTTCAACTCAGGTACAGTGCATTCACAACTTTCCAGTTGCTTCCTATCCACTGTACCTGATGATCTGCTCGGTATTTTTGGCGCTATTCAAGACAACGCGCTGCTCTCGAAATTTGCGGGCGGTTTAGGCAACGATTGGACACCGGTGCGAGCCATGGGATCACATATTAAAGGCACCAATGGACAGTCACAAGGTGTGGTGCCGTTTTTAAAAGTTGCAAACGATACTGCCGTTGCTGTCAATCAAGGTGGAAAGCGCAAAGGCGCACTGTGTTCTTATCTTGAAACCTGGCATCTCGATATCGAAGAATTCATTGAACTCCGTAAAAACACGGGGGATGATAGACGTCGTACGCATGACATGAATACGGCGAATTGGATCCCCGATCTCTTTATGAAACGTGTGGTTGAAAATAAAGAATGGACGCTTTTTTCGCCTAATGATGTACCTGATCTGCATGATCTTTATGGTGATGCATTTGAGCGTGCCTATTGTGAGTATGAAGAAAAAGTTGATCGCGGCGAAATTAAACTTTTTAAAAGGGTTAGTGCGCTCTCCCTCTGGAGAAAAATGTTAAGCATGATATATGAAACTGGCCATCCATGGATTACTTTTAAAGATCCGTGCAACTTACGCTCACCTCAATCTCATGTTGGCGTTGTTCACAGCTCTAATTTGTGTACGGAAATTACACTAAACACGTCGGTAGATGAAATTGCTGTTTGTAATTTGGGCAGTATCAATTTAGCGCAACACGTCACCAAAAATGGCTTAGATATTGAAAAACTAAAGCGCACCATTAAAACTGCAGTACGCATGTTGGATAATGTTTTGGACATTAATTTTTACGCCGTCATGCAAGCACGGCGTTCCAATATGCGGCATCGTCCGATCGGAATGGGTATTATGGGCTTTCAAGACGCACTCTACAAATTAGATATTTCTTATGAATCAGATGAAGCAGTTGAATTTGCGGATCGCTCAATGGAACACATCAGTTATGCTGCCATTTCCGCCTCTTGTGATTTAGCAGCAGAACGTGGAACCTATCCAACCTTTGAGGGATCTCTATGGAGTAAAGGGATTCTGCCAATCGATTCCATTGAACGTTTACAAGAAGCACGTGGAATTTATTTAGATCAAGACCGAAATCAAACGCTTGATTGGCATAGTTTACGCCAACGCGTACAAACGGTTGGCATGCGCAATTCTAATGTGTTGGCTATTGCCCCTACCGCCACCATTTCCAACATTTGCGGCGTTGCGCAATCTATTGAACCGACGTACCAAAATTTGTTCGTCAAATCGAACTTGTCTGGAGAATTTACCATCATCAACCCATTCCTCGTTGAAGACTTGAAAAAGTTGGAATTATGGGATGCAGCGATGGTAAAAGATTTAAAATATTATAACGGCAGTGTGCGCAATATCAGCAGAATTCCTGCTGATCTAAAAACAAAATATGCAACCGCTTTTGAAATCGATGCTAAATGGTTAATCGAAGCGGCATCCCGCCGGCAAAAATGGATAGATCAAGGACAATCGCTGAATTTATACTTAAAGGCGCCTTCTGGCAAAAAATTAGATATTCTGTATCGAACTGCTTGGCTGCGAGGTCTTAAAACAACTTATTATTTACGCACGCTTGGTGCAACCGATGCTGAAAAATCAACCATCCATGATGGGGCTTTAAATGCGGTTCCTGTCTCATTTGAAAATCAAATAGCAGCCATGGCATGCGCAATCGACAACCCAGATTGCGAATCTTGTCAATAAAATATAGGGTTAATAAAGAAGAGGAAAAAATCATGTCTGACGCAGTTTCAACGCATACAATCTCTGGACTAGAATCTCTTGATTTTGGCGCTGGCCGAATTCGCGTTAGCGATAAGCAAATTATTAATTGCTTTGCTGATCTCAATCAATTGGTTCCCTTTAAATATGAGTGGGCTTGGGATAAATATCTAAAAGCCTGTGCCAATCATTGGATGCCAAATGAAATCAATATGTCAGAGGATATCGCATTATGGAAAAGCGCCAATGGCTTGACGCCGGATGAAAGAGAAATCATTGAGCGCAATCTCGGCTTTTTTGTAACCGCAGATTCATTGGTTGCCAATAATCTGGTATTAGCGGTTTATCGTCATATTACCAATCCAGAATGTCGACAATATTTATTACGGCAAGCCTTTGAAGAGGCATTGCACACGCATTCTTATCAACATATTGTGCAAAGCCTTGGCTTAAACGAAGCAAAAATTTTCAATATGTACCGAGAAGTACCAGCTGTCTCTAAAAAGGCTGCCTGGGCACTAACCTATACCCAAAGCTTGTCAGATCCGACTTTTCAAACGGGAACGCCTGCAAATGATCAACGCTTGCTAAGAGACTTAATTGCATTTTATGTTATTTTTGAAGGGATATTTTTCTATGTCGGATTTACCCAAATCCTATCGATGGGACGTCGGCATAAAATGATTGGTACCGCAGAGCAATTGCAATATATTTTGCGCGATGAATCCATGCATTTAAATTTTGGGATCGATGTTATTAATCAGATCAAAATTGAAAATCCACATCTTTGGACCGCTGCTTTCCAAACTGAGGCCATTGAAATGATTAAAACGGGTGTTGATTTAGAATATCAATATGCGTTGGATACCATGCCACGCGGCATTTTAGGACTGAATTCTGCGATGTTCAAAGAATATTTGCAATTCATTGCCAATCGTCGGTTGTTGCAAATTGGCCTACCCGAACAATATCGGGGCATCACTAATCCTTTCCCTTGGATGAGTGAAATGATGGATCTTAAAAAAGAAAAGAATTTTTTTGAAACACGAGTCACGGAATATCAAACCGGCGGTACTTTATCTTGGGATGAAGAAGAGGAAGTCGATAGCGCCAATGCTTAGTCAATTATGCAAAAAAATGCTTATTATCAAACGCCTAAAACAAAAACGGGATTAACACCTAATCTTTGGGATATCGTCGCGTTTGTTATTATTTTAAGCATTTTTGCTATCCTTGCTTTAGCGGCACATCGTATGCATGTTCCCTATCAAGTAGGGGAACCGATTGATATTTCCCTTTCTCCTACCGCACTTCCCCAATATGCCGCAAATACGGTATTGCGCATGTTTATTGCGCTTTTCTTTTCACTGCTCTTTACTTTTATCGTCGGGCCCCTCGCCGCTAAAAATCGACAAACTGAGAAGCTGTTAATTCCCCTGATCGATATTTTACAATCGGTGCCTATCTTAGGTATGCTCTCCATTTCCGTTGTCGCTTTTATTCATTTATTTCCGAACAGTCTATTGGGTCCTGAATGCGCCGCAATCTTTGCGATCTTTACTTCGCAAGTATGGAATATGACCTTAAGTTTATATCAATCAATTCGTACCACCCCGAAGGAATTTTATGAAACCGCAGCTATCTTTCATCTTTCTCATTGGCAACAATTTTGGCGTATTGAAGTACCCTTTGCGATCCCAGGGTTGCTGTGGAATACCATGATATCAATGTCTGCGGGGTGGTTTTTTGTTGTCGCTTCAGAGGCCATTTCTGTTTCAAATCAAAATATTTTGCTGCCAGGGATTGGATCTTATATCAGTGTTGCTATTAATCATCGCGATCTTAGTGCTATCTTTTACGCCATTATTGCCATGTTTATTATAATTCTGCTATATGATCAAATTCTCTTTAGACCTTTATTAACCTGGGCTGAACGTTTTAATATGACACAAACAGAAGAAAACGCCTCTTCAAAATCTTGGATCTATATTCTACTCATCAAAACCCGTTGGTTAAAGCACATTCAAACTTTTTTTGAAGCTATTTCCGAATTTTTATTAAACTCGCGTCATCTAAAACTCCCCGCCTTACCAAGGCTAGTTGAAATTCCCGCATTCCCACGGCTTTGGATATGGATTTGGAATAGCCTTTTACTCTGCAGCGTCTTCCTCACTTCTCTGTTTTTGTGGAATTTTGTAAGCGCAACGATTCCCTCATCAGAAATTTCCCATGTCTTTTATTTGGGCGGCATAACGGGTCTTAAAGTCACTGTGTTAATATTATTGGCATCTCTGTTATGGGTACCAATCGGAGTCTCTATAGGCTTACACCCTAAGATGCGCCAGTTAGTTCAACCCATTACCCAGTTTCTAGCAGCCTTTCCCATCAATTTAATTTACCCTTTAGTCGTCACCGGAATTGTACATTTTAATTTAAATGTCGAGGTTTGGAGCACTCCTCTCATGATTTTAGGGACACAGTGGTATATTTTATTCAATGTGATCGCAGGAACAGCAGCTATCCCCAAAGATCTTCACCTAGTAGCCAAGAGCTTTGGGGTAAAACGCTGGCTTTGGTGGAAAAAATTCGCTCTGCCAGCCATTTTTCCTTACTATGTCACGGGTAGTATGACAGCCGCAGCAGGCTGCTGGAACGCCAGTATTGTTGCGGACGTGCTAGAATGGGGAAACCATAAATTGATTGCCACTGGACTTGGTAGTTATATCTCACAACATACGACGACCGGTGATTTCCCAAGAATTGCCCTAGGGATAGCCGTGATGTGTTTTTATGTATTAACCATCAATGTGATAGTATGGCGAAAATTGTATAATCTTTCGGCTACACGATTTGCGAGTGAATAATCTCATGACAACAACCGCCCTACTTCGTTTACAGGACATTCAAAAATCGTTTACCAATGCCGATGGGCAGCAGCTCTTAGTCTTAAATGATATTAATTTTCGATTAGAAGAAAATGAAATTGTGGCTTTACTTGGTAAATCGGGCTCCGGTAAATCTACTTTGCTTAGAATCATTGCAGGACTCACCAAACCGAGTGATGGCGTTGTTTTTTATCGCGGATTGCCGGTAACGCGTCCTGTATTTGGGATTTCGATGGTCTTTCAAAATTTTGCCCTGCTCCCTTGGTTAACTGTTCTTGAAAATGTAGAATTGGGACTAGAAGCGCAAGGAATTGCGAAAAATGCCCGTCGACAAAAAACCTTAAAGGCCATCGATACCATTGGCCTTGATGGCTTTGAGTCGGCATATCCCAAAGAATTATCGGGCGGCATGCGTCAACGAGTTGGATTTGCAAGAGCCATGGTAGTCGATCCGGAATTATTATTGATGGACGAACCCTTCTCTGCATTAGATATTTTGACAGCAGAAAATCTCCGTAACGATTTATTAGATCTCTGGATGGAAAAAAGAACACGAACCAAAGGCATACTAGTCGTTACCCACAACATTGAGGAAGCGCTCTTAATGGCGAATCGCATTCTCATTTTTTCAACCGATCCCGGCACCATTCAAGCCGAAATACCCGTAAAACTTCCTTTTCCGCGCAATACCGAATCAGACGCTTTTCGCCAATTATTGGATCAAATCTATACGCTAATGACAACCAGCGAACGCGACAGGATCTCCAAAGCTAAAGCACAAACCAAAACCGCAATTACCACCCATCCGGAATATGCGTATCGCTTACCGGAAGTGAGCGTATCAGAACTCACAGGTCTTTTGGAATCAATGGAATCACACGAAATAGAAGGTAAAATTGATCTGCCTCAATTGGCCGATGAATTACACTTAGATGTGAATAGTTTATTCCCATTAACAGAAGTCTTAGATATGCTGCATTTCACCAAAATTACCAACGGTGATCTAGTTCGCCTCACTGCAGGTAAAGAATTTGCCGCAGCCGATATCTTACAACGCAAAAATCTATTTGCGAAACATTTGTTAGCCTATATCCCACTTGCCCAACATATTCGCGAAGTTTTAGATCAACGATCTAATCATCGTGCTTCTAAAAACATCTTTTTAGATGAATTGGAAGAATTCTTAAGCGAGGAAGAAGCCGAGCGGCTATTACGTATTATCATTGATTGGGGCCGCTACGCTGAAATCTTTGCGTATGATTATGATTCAGAAGAATTAAGTCTTGAAAATCCTCAATAAGTTAAATTTCAACAGGCTGTAGATAGCAATAAAGGAGGCTTCCATTTTTTTAAATTGGTTTTGAGGTACGTGGTTAGTTACACTGCAGTAGATGACTGTATTTAAAATCAGTATAAAACGCTTCTCAACCGTACGTTTTTTTACTATACTATGTACGTACGGAGGTAAATAACATGTCTACTATTACATTAACTGAATTAAGAGCCGATCTTTATAAAGTCGTCGATCAAATTATTAAAACTGGTGTGGCGGTAGAAATACAACGAAATGGCCACAAAATTAAAATTATTTTGGCAGACGGTCCATTAAAACTAGAACGATTGTCTCAAAAATCAGATGTTATTAATAATAACCCTGAAGATATAGTACATAGCGATTGGTTGCAAGAATGGTCAGAATTAAAGGATAATAAATGATCAAAGCCGTTTTTTTAGATACACATGTTGTCGTTTGGCTTTTTTCCGGGCTAATAGATAAATTACCCGAAAGAGTGAAACAATTAATAGAGTCAAATGATATATGCATTTGCCCTATTGTTATGTTAGAAATTGAGTACTTAAAAGAAATTGGCCGCATCAATTATACGATGGATGAAATTATTACGGATCTACAGGCAAAAATTGGATTATTAATTGATGATTTACCGTTTGAAATAGTAGCACGAAAAGCAACTGGTATTGCCTGGACACGTGATCCATTTGATCGATTGATTGTTGCGAGTGCGGTTGCACGCGGATATCCTCTTATTACAAAAGATAAAAGTATATTAGACAATTTTACATCAGCTGTTTGGGCTTAATACCTGTTTCTTAAATTTTAATACTTTGATATTTATCAGAGGATTTTTTTCGATTTTGTAAATCATATAGAAGTGCTAACATGAACGAAATACCCATAGGGTACATTAATAAAATCACAATTCCATCAGTTATCCAAACCAAATAATTTTGTTCATATTCGGCAAAATTTCCTAACAATGCAATGACTATAAATATTAAAATGGCAACAGAAAATGCAGTTGAAGTGAACCACCAACTACCAGAAACTAAACGATAACTTTCGCGCAGTGAATCCACAACGCCTTTATCTGAAGTAACGAGAATATACGGAGCAAATAATAAATATACAGATGCCATAACCCCCGGAATAATGAATAAAAAGAACCCTACAAGCATGATAAGCCCGCTTAATATAGTGACAGCGAGAAATGGCAAGGCTTTTTGAAGCCCCACTTGGAATACGATTCGAGGCTGTAACCGTTCAAAGTGGATAGATCTGTCGATCCCATAAATCATTGCAGTATATAGAATCATAAAGATTGCCAAATAAGCGCTAACACATACAAAGACGGAGAAACTTGGCATGGTTAATTCGGGCGCGTTTACTTCCATTAAAGAGGAAGAAGAACTCAAATAATTTAACGCTTCCCCTGCACCAAGCCATTGCATTAGCATTTGAAAAACTAAGTTCAGGATGGCTAAGGCGAGTGCAAAAGGCATTGCCTGCTTTATGGTTGCTTTCCAGATCCAAAACCCCGTTCTCACGATATCACTAATGGTTTGAGGCTGTTCTGGGAGTCTAAAAATCATGGAAGTTCCTTGTTTCATCTCTTTTCAGTATAGCGTTGCAAAGTCCTTCAAGCTTCTAAATAGACTCTACCCTGCCGGTATGTCATAATGGCTTAGGATTTGCAAATGTAACAGTTTACCATGCGTTTTATTCTCTTTCTATTATGTACTTTCTTTTCAATTATTAGTTGGGGTTCAAACAACAATTTATCGGTCATGGTCACTGGATTAAGTAAAGAGGAAAAACAAATTGTTCTTGCCAATTTGAGCATTAAAACCGCCGAAAAGATTACCCCCAGCAAGAGCAGAATCGAAAGCTTCTATAAACTTGGCTTTGAAGAAATTACAACCACACTGGAATCACTTGGCTATTACCACCCTAACATTGAAGGTGAGCTTTTAGTCAGTGAACAAGGATACACTGCTAAATACCATATCATCCCAGGGCCCCCTGTGCTTATTCGGCACATCACCGTCAAGCTGGTTGGTGAAGGCCATCAAAATCCTGAACTGCTATTGATGATTAAAAATATCTTATTAAAGAAAGGTGAGCAACTTAAACATAAAAACTATGAAACCTTTAAACAACAACTTTTGGCAAAAGCCTTACAACTCGGCTATTTAGATGCCGTGTATCACACCAATGAAGTCCGGCTAGATAGAGATTTGAATGAAGCAGATATCTTTCTCGAACTCTATACCGGGATCCAATTTTATTTTGGTGAAGTTAATTTTACATCCCCTCCCTATCCAACGACATTTTTAGACAAATATATTCCGTTTAAAGCGGGTACCCCGTATACCACCGAAAAATTATTTTCTTTACAGAAAGCTTTTGTGGATACCGATCTTTTTAGCAAAGTTCGTGTTGATCCCGAGTTAAATGAAACCAAAAACGCTGCTGTACCGCTGAAAATTCGTTTGGTTCCAAAACCTCACAATAAATATACGGCCAGTATCGGTTTTGGGACAGACACAGGCGCCCGGGGCTTATTAGGTTGGGAACGAAGACGAACTGCTTATCCTGGCCACCGGATTAATGCTGACATAAAAGGCTCTAAAAGATTGAATCAGGCAAACTTACAATATACTATTCCGGGCAAACGTCCAAGTACTGACAAAATTGCATTCGGAACCCAAATCACTGAAGAAAAACCGAGCGATAACACCTATAGTTTACGTAATACGATTAATGCCATTCATATTCAAAAACGCGGCCATTTTGAACAAATATTATCTTTAGATTATTTAACGGAAATTTATCGCATTTTACCCGCTGAGCCTAAAAATAGATCGCATTTTTTACTGCCAAAATTGGGGCTTGCCTGGAGTACCATCAAAAGAAAAACTTTGTTACAACATGGCGCACGCATCGTTTTCAGTGTGAAAGGCGGGCTTCGAGGATTGTTATGTACCACCAATATTCTGCAAAGCGAAGTCCGAGCCAAATGGATTGCGCCTATCGGCGAAACGATGCGCTTCATTGTCCGCGGTGATCTTGGCGCGACGGCCACCTCAAATTTTACAGATATTCCAAGAAGTTTACGATACTTTACAGGGGGTGATCACACCATCCGAGGTTTTGGTTATAACTCTATTGGACCAAGACAGATGGCTCCAGATGGCAGTATCATTGTCATCGGGGGACGTTATCTCGCGGTTGGAAGCTTGGAACTTGAAAAAAGAATTTTCAAAAATATTGGCGCTGCCATTTTTGTTGATTCGGGTAATGCAATGAATTCATGGAGTTCGAGACTTTCCACCGGCGCTGGTGTTGGCGTTCGTTATGAGACACCGCTTGGGCCTTTGCGTTTAGATGTTGCACGATCCATGCTTAAAGGGAAACATAGGCCTCGAGTACATCTAACTTTTGGAATGGATTTATGAGATTAATACTATGATATGGCAATTCATTGGACGAAAGATTTTTTATTCTCTTGCGATCCTTCTTGGGCTCAGTTTATGGATGTTGACGACACAGTCTGGCTTAAACTTTAGTTTTTTGATCCTAAAACAAATGGTGCCTGGCACCTTGAGCGCAGAGAATATCACGGGAAGCTTCGTTAATCCAATTAAAATTGAAGCATTGCGATTTGAATCCTCTACATTAACTTTTACCATCAATGAATTAGTTCTTGATGCAGATTTAGCCACCTTGAGAGAAAATCACTTAAAAATAAACGATTTTTCAGCAAAAAATGCCGAATTCCGGTTTAATAAAAAGGAAATCAAACCAATCTTAATTAACGAGTTACAAGGTAATACTATTTTAAGCTACACGGGTACTTCACTCTCCCTTCAGATTAAAAAAATCGAGGGATCCTGGTCTAATTTACCCATACAAGGTCATATAAACGTAAACATATTAGATCCGAACCAACACAAACCCGACATATCCTTAACATTAGGCGAGAATCAACTGACAGTA
>JAJZUR010000046.1 GCA_021848375.1 Pseudomonadota bacterium
TATAGGTTTTTTTCCTTGCTCCTTTTGTAGAATGCCAAGATCACCAATATCAGTTTTATCTTTAACCACTATATCTATACTAAAAAAACGTTCATCTACAGGTTGAAAATTATAAATTAACAAAAATTCTTGTTCGCTACAAAGCGCTTTTTCTCCGCCTGTTTTTACATTTTTCTCTAATAAGTCAATAATGATTCCAAAATTTTCGGCTATGTTCTCAGGTACCCGATGTACCCCGGAAGATTGCCAATCCGAAGATATACGAATATGATCCCTTATATTACAAAGTTTTTCTGCAAACTTCAGAAAATTATCTTTTATCATTTAGTTAAATTTTCCATCATGCATTAAATTATAATTTTGAATGAATATTAATAATAAGTAAAGATATAAATGATTGGCTCGGCATTTCTTGTTTCCTGAATATATTTATTAATAAAGTCCCAATCAATGAAGAAATGAATACAGCTATAACACACTACGAAGTTCATTTTAAATCTCTTCAGGACCCCTTGAATGAAGATAGGCGACACTTGGCTTTGTTGCATAAATCCAATGGTTACGGACACGCAAACTGTTTAAAAACAGCTTGAAATACTTTAAACTCCTTGGTTCTCAATACATTTAGACAATCAAGGATTGACAATGTCCAAAAAGCAAAAGTATCGCATCCGTAATTGGTCAGAGTATAACAAAAGTTTGATTAAAAGAGGAAGCTTAACGTTGTGGTTTGATGAAAGATCAATAACCCAATGGCATCAGGTAGAAAAAACAGGTAAGCGTGGAAGAACCGCTAAATATGCAGACCTTGCCATTTTATGTATGTTAACTTTAAAATTCGTTTTTAACTTGCCATTTCGTGCAACGCAAGGTCTCGTTGGATCCTTAATTGATTTGTTAGAATTACCCATCGAAGTTGCAAATTATACGACCGTCTGCCGTAGGCAAAGGTCACTGACTGTTCCCCTTTTAAAAAAGAAAAAGCATGAATCTCTTCATGCGGTATTCGATTCAACAGGTCTTAAAGTATTTGGTGAGGGGGAGTGGAAAGTAAGACAACATGGATCTTATTATTGGATGAGGCAACTTCAGCTTTAGATTCGGTCACAGAATCTTTAATTAAAGACAGTCTTACCGAACTCATGCGCGGTAAAACTACTATTGTGATTGCCCATCGGTTGTCCACTTTATTGAATATGGATCGTATCTTGGTATTTGAACAAGGTAAAATTATAGAAGATGGGACTCATAATGAATTGTTGGCCAAGGAGGGACATTATAAAAAGCTCTGGAGTGCTCAGGTGAGTGGTTTTATTCCTTGACTAGAAGAGGGAAACCTGTTTTCAAAATGGAAACAACTCAAAATGAGGGACATCATAGGATAATAGAAAAATTAATTAAATATTTGAGAAAACAATTTCAGCAACTATGGTGCCCGGGGCCGGACTCGAACCGGCACGGAGGATTAGTCCGAGGGATTTTAAGTCCCTTGCGTCTACCAATTTCGCCACCCGGGCAAATGGATCCCGTCAAGATGGAGGCTGAGGACGGAATCGAACCGACGTACACGGCTTTGCAGGCCGCTGCATAACCACTCTGCCACCCAGCCGCGTCATGGATTTCTCGTTTATTTGGAGCGGGAAACGAGACTCGAACTCGCGACCCCAACCTTGGCAAGGTTGTGCTCTACCAACTGAGCTATTCCCGCGCTAAATGTGCATTCTACCGAATCGCTAGCGAGAGTCAAGTCAAAACCCGTTTAGTGCGCTACAGAGTCATTTAGTTCATCCCACGCAGCACGCAGATAGATCACCATAGACCATAAAGTTAGAAATGATGCTGCATAAATCAAAACATATCCAAAAATAGTAATCCAACTATCTATTTTTGGATCTTGTGAAAGCAGCAACAAGATAGCTATCATTTGCCCGGCAGTTTTAAATTTACCGATCCCTCTGACAGCCACTTCTTTACGCCGGCCTAATTCTGCCATCCATTCTCGCAAAGCGGAAATCACGATTTCCCGACTGACAATAATCGCTGCGGGAATGGTTAATAATATGGTGCCATAAGACTGCACCAACAAAACTAAAGCAACTGCAACAATTAACTTATCTGCGACAGGATCTAAAAACTCACCAAACGGCGAAATTTGATGAAGCTTTCTTGCTAAATATCCATCTAACCAATCCGTCACCGCAGCAATCGCAAAAATAATGGCGGAGACCATATGATGCCCGGGGAACGGTAAATAAAAAATCAAAATAAAAAGTGGTATGATGGAAATCCGAAGCAATGTTAAAAAATTTGGGATATTGAGTTTCATAGTCCTATCTTAACTGCCGTGCAAGACTTCGTAAAGACGTTCAGCAAGTGCTTGACTAATACCCGGGACTTTCGCCAACTCATCAACATTTGCCAGGGAAATTTCTCTAAGGCCTCCGAAATGTTGCAATAAATTTTGACGCCGCTTTTGCCCTATCCCGCCGATGGCCTCTAAAGAGGAGATTTTGCGTTTTTCAGCGCGTTGTTTGCGGTGAGCCGTTATGGCAAAACGGTGAGCTTCATCTCGGATCTGTTGAACAAGATGTAAGGCTGACTGTTTCAGTTCAAGTTCAAAAGTATCGCCATTCGAAGCAAGGTAGACCGTTTCAAGCCCGGGTTTGCGCAGCGGGCCTTTCGCAATTGCCAACAGGATGATCCCAATAATCTGCAACTCTTCTAGCACCGCTCTTGCAATCGATAACTGACCTTTGCCGCCGTCTACGATTAAGACATCTGGTAATGGCTTACCTTCGGATTTAATCCGCGTGTAATGACGAGAGAGTCCTTCTTTTAAGGCAGCATAGTCATCACCACCAGTCGCTTGGCGAATATTAAAACGCCGATAATCGGCTTTAACCGAACCTTTTCTATCGAATACGACACAAGAGACAACCGTTGCCTCACCTAAGGTATGACTAACATCGAAACATTCTAAACGTTCAGGAATTATTTCTAACTGCAAGGCCTCCTGCAAAGCTTGAAAGCGGGGTGTGAGATCAGCCTGGTGCTTCGTTCGGCTCAATACCGCCATTTTGGCGCTGGTCATCGCCATATTCATCCACCGGATCCGGTTTGCGCGCGCCGCTTTCGCTAAACTGACGTCATGATTCGCTCGCTCACTTAATACAGCGGAAAGCGCTTTGGCACCTGGCAGTGAAATGGGTAATAATAATATTTTGGGAATAAGCACATCTTTCCCCTCGGGGGCTGCGTAATGTTGCAGAATAAAAGCTTCTAAAATAGTTTCTAAGGGATCTGAGTTAGGATCTAACAATACTAACTTATTCTGAAAATATTGTTTACTACCAAGCATTCTGCCTTCGCGTATCACCAATAGATGAATACAAGCTATAGTATCGGCAACAAATATCCCAATCACATCAATATCTTTTAGATCGCCCATAATAATTTGCCGTTCTTGGATATTTCTCAGTAATGCAATTTGATCCCGGATTCTGGCAGCTTGCTCAAATTCCAGATCAACACTTGCTTTTTCCATTTTAGGAATTAATTGTTCTATTACTTTTTTATTTCTGCCTTCCAAAAACAATCGAGCATATTCTACATCTTTTCTATAATGTTCTTCCGTAATATATCCAACGCAGGGCGCTGTACAGCGTTTGATTTGATATTGCAGGCAAGGACGAGACCGATTTTTGAAAAATGTTTCATCGCATTGTCGTAATCTAAAGATGTTCTGTAATAAAGTTAATGCTTCTCGCGCTTCTCGAGAACTGGGATAAGGTCCATAATATTTGCTTTGATCTTTTTTGATGCCGCGATGCAAGGATAAGCGCGGAAATGGATCCTGAATATTCAGTTTAAGATAGGGATAAGATTTATCATCACGAAAAATAACATTATAACGCGGTTTTTGCGCTTTAATTAAATTGTTTTCCAACAATAACGCTTCTCGTTCATTGCGCGTGATGGTGACTTCAATGGATTTGATTTGTTTAACCAGTTGCAGCGTCTTCGCATCTAATTGTCGTTGAAAATAACTGCTGACTCTTTTTTTAAGATTTTTTGCCTTGCCGACATAAAGAACCTCGCCCTTTTCACTTAACATCGAATAAACGCCAGGACGAGTCGTCAGGTTAGCTAAGAAAGCATCTATCGTACTCAGGTCTTCTCCTGATCCAAAATACCATGCCGCATTGCAAGTAGAGTTAATTCTACATCACTCCCAACACCCAATTTCTCATAAATACGATAACGATAACTATTGATGGTTTTGGGACTAACACAAAGCTTTTCGGAAATTTCTTGTACACTTTCCCCGCCGGTTATCATTATCATCACTTGTAATTCGCGTTCTGATAGTTGATCAAACATAGATTTATCTGAATCCGGAAAGGTCTTCAAAGCCAATTGTTGCGCAATATCCGGCCCTAAATAGCGTTTACCGGAATGCACCGTCCGAATAGCCATCACCATTTCATCTAAGACAGCGCCTTTGGTTAAATAACCGCTAGCACCTGCCTGCAAAAGTTTGGTTGGGAATGGCTCTGCCCCATAACTGGTCAAGGCGATAATTTTAATATCCGGATCATGGCGGACCATTTTACGGGTGGCTTCAATTCCGCCAATGCCGCGCATTTTCACATCCATTAAAACCACCTGTGGATGTTTTTCTTTGGCGATCTTGACCGCTTCTTCACCACTACTGACCTCAGCGATGACTTCAATGCCATTTACATCGGAAAGCAAACGACTAATGCCTGCACGTACGAGTTCATGGTCATCTACTAACATTACCGTGATCAATTTTGTGATCCTCCAGATTGCGTCCGTTTATGCATGAGGGTTACGGTTGGCGGAGAGGCAGGGATTCGAACCCTGGGAGGGGGGTTGCCCCTCAACGGTTTTCAAGACCGCCGCTTTAAACCGCTCAGCCACCTCTCCCTAGAAACTCATTATAATGAAGCCATCAGCAAAAAACGAGCTACTTATTTGTTTTTTGCATTGAAGATCAGTATGATAAAAAATCTATACTTATATACAGTTATTTTTAACACTACCCTTTTCTATACCTATCGCGGTGTCAATTTCGTAAAATTATGATAAACTAAAATAAGACAAAAAGCTCTCTGGAGGTTATAATTATGCAACAGGTTTCTAATACTGTCACACGTTCACGTTCGACGGTTATCATACAAACTAATTCTGTTATTCGTAACACTTATCTTTTGTTATCACTTACCCTGATCTTTAGCGCATTTACCGCTTGGTTGAGTATGGCCAGCAATGCTGCCCCGATGGGATTACTCGTCATACCCATTTATTTTGGTTTATTGTTTCTCACGCAAGCGTTACGTAACAGCGCATGGGGAATTCTCTCCATCTTTGCCTTTACGGGATTTTTGGGATACACCCTCGGTCCTATTTTAAACTTCGCGATTCATGGTTTTAGCAACGGCCCTCAAATGGTCATGGCTTCCTTAGGTCTTACCGGTGTTATCTTTTTAACGCTATCAGGATACGCCCTAACGACGCGCAAGGATTTTAGCTACCTTGGTGGTTTCTTAGCCGTCGCAGCTACCGTTGCCTTCATCGGAAGTTTAGCAGGATTTTTTCTACATATCCCCACGCTCTATCTGATGGTTTCTGCAGCATTTGTTGTCATTGCTTCTGGATTGATATTGTTTCAAACCAGTCAGATTATTAACGGCGGTGAACAAAATTACATCATGGCAACTATCACGTTGTATGTAGCTATTTACAATTTGTTCATCAGCTTATTACAGATTTTCATGATGCTCTCAGGACGCCGCAATCAATAAGATCTGCATCAATTGACTCTCCCCTCCATAACAATAATTCATCCCTCTTCGGGGGGATGTTTTTTTGTGCTAAGGGCGGACCCGGCGGTCCGCCCCTACATAATCACATTCGGATACAAATGGACCGACACGGCGGTCCGCCCCTACAGATAATCATATTCAAATTCAGCGGCAAAACCTGATCTTCTATCCTGTCCGCCATTTACCCACACTATGACCGGCTATTGACTTACAACTAAATATCCGTATACTAACTATAGTTTTATTTTTGTGCAAAATGATGTAGTTAAACGACTAAATTTAGGATTCTAAATCGATGTCAAATAACATATTAAACCAAAATACGGATCCCATAGCGATTGCGCTCTGTCGCGAAGTTTGCCTGAGACGATCATTTCAAGATGCGCATTATGTTCAACATCCCTATTTAATCCAATGCGATCACCAAGGCAATGCTTATTTAACACATGGCAAACCACCCTTTACACGAACGCAACACCAAGAAAATGTAATTTACCAGTTTGTCATTACCATCACGAATGACTTACTCATCGGCAAAGCTAACCATAATATCATTTCCGGTAATGCTCCCTTTGTAAAAGCTGCAGGCGATATTCACGTCGATCCCGAAGGAAAGATCATAAAAATTGATGATCGCGCCGGGTCATATGTTATTTCTGATTCAGATCCCTTTGTACTCGAAAAACGTCAAACCGCTCTCAATGCCATGAAAGCGATGGGTCTACCGATGGATAGATTTGTGCCTTTTAAAGCTGCGCCCTTGTTATTTAGTGATAAATCCCAGCAATTTTCAAAAATATTGCCAAGCTCGAATGAGCAATCACCAGCAACTTTGCAAAAAATGGTGCGCTAATTAAAACTCAAATTCCCTTAAATTATTTTAATGTCGCCCATATATGGCCATAATACTTCCGGTATTTGGATCTTACCCTCTTTCGTTTGATAATTTTCAACAATCGCAATCAAAGTTCTGCCAACTGCTAATCCAGAACCATTCAGCGTATGAACGTATTCTGGCTTATGTGTCTCAGGATGACGAAAACGAGCCTGCATCCGTCTTGCCTGAAAAGCTTCAGTGTTACTACAAGATGAAATCTCACGATATCGATTTTGACCTGGCAGCCATACATCTAAATCGTAGGTTTTGGCTGAACTAAAACCAATATCACCCGTGCAAAGCGCCATCACGCGGTAGGGTAATTTAAGCGCTTGTAACACCGCCTCCGCATGTGAAACCATCGATTCTAATGCCGCATAGGAATCTTCCGGGCGCACGATTTGGATCATTTCGACTTTATCAAATTGATGTTGACGTAACATCCCGCGCATATCTTTACCATAGGATCCGGCTTCTTTTCTAAAACAAGGACTATGGCAGGTATATTTCAGTGGTAATCGGTTCGCTTCGATAATTTGATCACGGATCAGATTTGTGACCGCTACTTCAGAAGTCGGAATAAGTCCCCAATCTGTATCTTCTATAAAAAACAGATCATCTTCCATTTTCGGTAACTGGCCAGTGCCAAATAAACTATGACGCGAAACCAAATAAGGCACATAGATTTCTTGATAGCCATGTTTTTGGGTATGCAAATCTAACATAAATTGAGCGATAGCCCGGTGAAGACGTGCAAATTTATCATGCAACACCACAAAACGAGCGCCCGTAATACGGGTTGCTGCTTCGAAATCGATTCCTTCTACGCCTAAAGCAACATGATCTTTTGGGGTAGAGTCAAAATTTGGAATGGCTCCCCAACGCCTTATTTCCTTATTATCATCTTCGCTAAATCCTATTGGGGTACTTTCATGTGGCAGATTCGGAATAGTAGCCAAAAATGCTTGCAATTGCTGTTGGATTTCATTTAAACCTTTTTCCTTAGATTTTAAAGTATCATTAAGTATCTCCAATTTTTGTGGTGCAAAAATGTCTGTCAATCCACTACTTTTATTATCTTGCATAATTTTATTAAAATTCTCAAGTCTCCCCGAATTCTCTAGTGCATTAATGTCTGTCGATTTAATACTTTTATTATTTAGATTATTGATAGCTTGTATTCTAGCTTTTTCCTTGCCGATTTCCACAGATATTTTATTTCTCTCTCGCTGCAAATTTTCTGTTTCAATCTGCAAATTTTTACGTTTTGATTCAAGTTCCTTTAAAATCGCAATATCTAACTTGAAGCCTCTCGTTTCTAATTTCGTTTTGATAATTTCTAACTCAGCATCATTTCGTAATAACTTTACGTCCAACATAAAATTTATCCTTTAGTCATTCACCAACACATCTACACCTTTTGGTGGCGTAAAGTGAAATTGGCTGTTTGTAATATTGCCATTTAATTTCACATTCTTAAAAACAAAATCAGAATATTGACCCAATTGATCTAATAATTGCATATGATTTAAAATTTTGTCTTTAAAACCGATGCGGATCCATTGAAATGAGCCTTCTCCGCGTTTTGGTTTTAATTCAAAACAAGCATTACAATGATCCATGCACGAACCATTTTTCAATGGAATCATTGAGACTTTAAAATCTTTATCAATCGTTTGAGCTTCCCCCGTTAAGAAAAAGATAGGGGCTTTCGTTTGACTAGCATTTAATTTTTGAACAGTAACTTGTTCGAGATCGCGATCATAATCCCAAACCTTTTTACCATCGGCAATCACTAGACGAGGTTCATTTCCCAATACTTCCCAACGAAATTGTGCAGGTTTTTTAAGCCATACTTTGCCAGAGATACGCTGCAACACTTTACCCTGCTCACTTTTGACCGTTTGCAAAAAGTTGCCCTGTAGCGAAGAAAGAGAGCCTAGTAAAGACTGTAATTCAGCTGAATCGGAAGCAGCAAAGACTAGGTTTCCTAAACTCAATAATATAATGACGACTAAAACCTTTTTCATACCTTTTCTTCCTTTTGACGCTTAAATTTAGGCAGAGCGCCGTTTACGACCAAGACGCCGCACAGAATCAATAATGCTGCCGCCACAAAATGCAAACCGATACGCTCATGTAAAAACACAACGCCTAAAATCGTTCCAATAATTGGCAGGAGATAGGTAACCATTGACAATGCCGTAGCGCCTTGTTTCAACAGTATCCGATAGTACATAATAAAGGCTAAGGTGGTTCCTAGGAATGCAAGACCAACCATTGCGCCCCAAGTGGATAGAGACGCCTTTTGGAGCACAGGGATGGGATCTTCAATGACAAAAGCAATCGGAATCAAATAAAAGACTGATGTGAAGAGCTGTAGCATAGGTGCAATATACGCAGGCGCATGCTGAACAAATAGCCGTCCATAGATCATTCCAATTGAATAGCTACTTGCCCCTAGAAAACTAAAGAACATGCCAAAAGTATCGCCGCCAACATCTAACCCCAGCACGGCAGGTAAAAATAAAACCAAAAATCCTGATAACCCGATGATAACCCCAATGCCTCTATTCCAGGTTAAAGGTTCGTCTTTTAAAAAGATATTGGCCAACAGGATGGTTAATATTGGGGTTGTGCCATTAATGAGTGCGGATAAACTGGTCGATATGGTTTGCAATGCATAGTTAAAACACATAAACGGCAAACTATTTGCAAACAATCCCAATACGAAACCATGCATCCATAATGCGCGATTTTTAGGGATCACAATCCGTTTCCACTTCAAAAACAAATACAAAAACAGCGCACCAAGCCCGATGCGAAGCGTAACGATGGTGATGGGTGTAACATCGCTTAAAGCAATTTTGATAAAGACAAATGAAGGCCCCCACAGCATGGCTAAAATAAAGATATCTAAAAGGCCTTTATGAAAAATTCGCATAAGCTTTACATTTTAATGTCAATCATCTGTAAGAGAACTTGCAATGTTGGCTTTAATCATTGGTGTCTCCAACCAAAACATCGCGACCACCATTATGCTGCATATTACTCACAATACCCGCTGCTTCCATCGTTTCTATTAATCGAGCTGCTCGATTGTAACCAATCTTTAAACGACGTTGTAAATGAGAAATGGAAGCACGTCTCGTTTCTGTCACGATTTGTACTGCAGTATCATAAAGATCATCTAATTCACCATCTCCTTCTTCCTCAAACCCGGACAGTCCACCTGTAAATTGAGCACTACTATGCCCTAAAACATCAATCGCGTAATCCGGCTCACCCGATTGTTTTAAGGCTTTAACAACGGCGTGCACCTCTTCATCAGAAACAAAAGCGCCATGAATACGCACTGGCACGCCGGTTCCTGGCGCTAAATACAACATATCACCATGGCCTAACAGTTGCTCTGCACCTTGTTGATCTAAAATGGTACGTGAATCAATCCGTGAGGATACCTGATATGCAATCCGGGTTGGGACATTCGCTTTAATCAGACCCGTTATAACATCAACAGAGGGTCTTTGCGTCGCTAAAATCAAGTGGATCCCGGCAGCACGCGCTTTTTGGGCAATTCTTGCAATCAATTCTTCCACTTTTTTACCAACCACCATGATCATATCGGCAAATTCATCGATGATCACCACGATATAGGGTAAGCATTGCAACGTTTGCTGTTCTCCGCCCCGTTCTGGTTTAAAAAGGGGATCTAAAATGGGTTGCTTTGCAAGCTCTGCCTCGATGATCTTATGGTTATATCCAGCGACGTTTCGAACCCCAAGCGCTGCCATGATTTGATAACGCCGTTCCATCTCCGCCACACACCACCGCAGCGCATTGGCAGCATCTTTCATATCAGTGACAACCGGCGTTAATAAATGCGGGATCCCATCATAAATAGAGAGTTCTAACATCTTTGGATCGATTAAAATTAATCGCACATCAAGCGGCGTTGCTTTATAGAGAAGGCTCAACAACATGGCATTAATGCCAACCGATTTACCAGAGCCCGTGGTTCCAGCCACCAGCAGATGTGGCATCTTACCCAAATTAACAACGACGGGTTCCCCGGCAATATCTTTTCCTAATGCCAAACTTAACGCAGAGGTTGAGCTCCGATATTGCGTGGATTCCACCATTTCCCGCAAACAGACCAATTCCCGATGTTCGTTTGGAATTTCAAGACCCACCACCGACTTGCCAGGGATCACTTCAACAATTCGAACACAATTAACGGATAATGCTCTGGCTAAATCTTTTGCTAATCCTGAAATTTTGCTAACCTTTATGCCTGGCGCCAGTTCTAATTCAAAGCGGGTAATAACAGGCCCAGGATAGACCGCAACCACATTCACCTGTACACCAAACTCTTGCAATCGTGTTTCCACTTCACGCGATAAAGCTTCCAGTTTACTGGGAGAATAGCTGATAACGCGATTATTCGGATCAGCGGGTTCTAAAAGATTAACCGACGGTAATGCAGTGTTTGTGATGCTTTCACTTCCTTTTTGCAAAGGACGTGGCCTTGTTTTAAATTCTCTTATCCCTCTTTCTTTTACTTCTCTTACCTCTCGCGTTTCTTTAAAATCATTCGGATGTCGAACGGCGCTCCATTTGGGTTCAAGCAATTTAACGTCATTCCCCCTTACCGTTCTAAAATTATTCTGCAAGATAGGCTCAATTTTCATATATTCTGATGCAGATCGGAA
>JAJZUR010000047.1 GCA_021848375.1 Pseudomonadota bacterium
TCCGATCTTCCTTACCCATCCCTATGACCTCAATAAATCGATTCGTATAACCCTGTAATGATTTTTCTTTATACCATTGAATCAGTGGCGCCGTCGCTTGATGATACACATCTAAACGTTTTCGAATGACCTCTTCTTTGTCATCCTCACGTTGAATCAAGGGTTCACCGGTCTCATCATCCTTTCCTGGAACACGAGGAGGATGATACTGAATATGATAAGTACGACCCGAAGCAAGATGCACTCTTCTTCCACTCAATCGAGTAATAATTTCTGCATCGGGTACCGCGATACTAATAATGTAATCAATTATTATCCCGGCTTTATCCAACGCTTCGGCTTGAGCCAGGGTTCGCGGAAATCCATCTAATAAAAATCCTTGTCGACAATCTGATTTTTCTATGCGTGTTTTTAAAAGCGCAATCATCTCTTCATCCGGCACCAATTGGCCAGCAGCAATCAAACTGCGCATTTTTTGACCTATAGGTGTATTTGCAGCTATCTCCGAACGCAGCATATCGCCAGTTGAAATTTTGGTGATCTGAAGCGTTTTACAAAGCTGTTCGCCTTGAGTACCTTTACCTGCACCTGGTGGCCCGAGCAAAATAATTCGCATACACTCACTCCAACCTTTTCAAAAAGGTGCAGTATATCAAGTTGCTAATTCACTTGCCATTCGGTTTAACCCTTGCATTTCAGTCTGCATTTTTGCTAAAGCAACCTCTACCGCTTGCAGCGTTAACCCTAGAGACGCTAGTTTTTTTAGATCGACCTTTCCAATTTCACCGTCCCCTAACCCAGTAGCCTTTAATAGTTGATTGGTTAGTTGAATCAAATGAATATAAGATGCATAAACACCATCATAGTTTTTGCTGTGATGAAAACGGGTCACTGTAACAATAGAGTCTGGCATCCCCCAGTACTTCATCAACCATGCCCCTAAACGAGCATGACCTTTCCCTAATACCGTCATCGCTTGTCCCATACCTAATAAACGTTTCTCCAAACTTTCAACCGGCACTTTTGGGTTTAATAGGATCCAACGATTCAACAACCGGAATTCATGCGGAAACCAATGACCTAATAATAAATATCCAAAATTATGAAAAAACCCTGTTAAATAACCAACGTTTGGATCAATCTCTTTTTCCTTCGGAATCTGCTCTGCTATCTTCTTTGCTAAGAGGGCGCATTGTAGGGCATGCCGCCAAAAATTATTTAAACCGAGAGGTCCTTCGTTTGGAACGTGAAAGGCTCGGCCTGCAGTGACACCCACTGCTATATGGCTCACCGTTTTAAAGCCTAATACTTTGGTAATAACATCGGATAACGAATCTGAGAGGGGAGGATTATTATCCCTTTTTGCAGCCATATGCGCGCAATATAAGATATGATCATTCACTTTTGGATCGTGTGCAATCAAATTCGTTAGGGCAATCACCGAAGCTTCCGAAGGGTGTTCTTCGGCAATATCTAAAATTTGACGCGCTATTAAAGGTAAAGTTGGAAAATTGACGACAACTTCTTTATTAAAGGCCCAGCTGTTTTCTGGCACACTGTTCTCTTCGGTGTGATTCAAAACTGCAAACGAATAAGAGGGCGCATCACCCGTTAAAAAATGAAAATCTTCACGAGACATTTGTATCATGAAAGTATGGCATCCTCCCTCAAAGTAAACTGGATTTAAATTTTCTAGGCTTTTATCTAAAATGATCGGTAGGCCATAGGCCATTCCTAACGGCGGATGAGATCCAGGTTCACAATCATTAAAATAACGATCTGCTTCATTTGGCGGTATTATCTGGTATATACGATGCGTTTGTTTAGATAATTTTGCTAAATCTATTTGATGATCTAAGGGTAACAATGCCAGTACAATCCCCTCCGCATCTTTCAATAAAATGGCTTGAATAACATCGCGCTGATGAAGACCAAGCTTAGCGGAGGCTTCTTGTAAAGAACGGGTGCGCTCATGCATGAACATGCGATACGTAACGCGGTGGCTATCCAAATAATGTTTTACATTTGCAGCAACTGCCATCGAACTAATCCCTATTCATTGATCTATCCTATCACGCAATCCAACCTACATTGTAGTATATAGTTTTCCCCTCAAAAAAAGTAAACTAGCAAACCACTTTGGACAGTTTCTTCTCTTCAAGCATGCTATATTAAATATAAAGCTGGAGACAATATGGATAAACCCAACCAAGTACACCGACCTACCCCCCCCACCGTAAATGACTCGTTACTTTCCCACGAATCGTGGAAAATTTTTCAAGTTATTGCTGAATTTGTCGAGGGTTATGAACGTTTAGTTCATACTAAGCCCTCTGTGAGTGTGTTTGGTTCCGCAAGAGCAAAAGAGGGGGATGCCAATTACCGGTTAGCCGAAGCAATTGGTAAAAAATTATCCGATGCAGGTTATTCTGTGGTCACAGGCGGAGGACCGGGCACTATGGAAGCCGTAAATAAAGGCGCATATCATGGTCATTCTCTTAGTATTGGCCTCAATATAGAATTACCCAACCAAGAAATTTCAAATCGGTATCAAGACATTTCGCTACGCTTTCGCCATTTCTTTACGCGCAAAGTTATGTTTGTCAAGTACGCGGCAGCCTATGTAGTATTACCCGGCGGCTATGGCACCTTAGATGAACTTGCTGAAATTTTGGCTCTGGTTCAAACGCATAAAACCCGACATATCCCTATTATTTTAGTGAAAGAACCTTTTTGGAGACCTTTACTGCAATGGTTTAAAGGTACTTTGCTCGCTGAAAACATGATAGATGAATCAGATATTCATCTCTGGCAATTTGCTGACACGCCTGAACAGGTGGTGAAGATCATTCATCGTTTTTATAAAAACAAAGAACTTCCGGATGAAACGCTGATAGAAAATTTCTCAAATCCTTAAGATTGCGTCCGTCTAACTTCAATAATATTGGGCAAATGTTGAATTCGACCGAGTACCTTGCTTAACAATTCCAACCCGGAAATTTCGACTGTAAATGTTAAATCTACCATATTCTCTACCTTATGTACAAAGGTATTCAATGCCATTACGTTAATATGTTCACTAGAAAAAATACTAGTAATATCTCGTAATAAACCTGCCCTATCATATGCCCGAATCAATATATCCACCGCATATCGATTTTGACTATTCACTACCCATTCCACTTGAATTAAACGGGGGAGCTTATTTTCTTTGGCATGCAGGATATTAACACAATCACTCCGATGCACAGCGACCCCTTTGCCAACAGTAATATAGCCAATGATAGGATCGCCTGGGATCGGCCTACAACAACGTGCCATGTGCGATAGTAAATTTCCGATGCCGGAAACCGTCACCGCTGCCGTGCCTAGCTTTTGCGTTGATGGCGTAAGCGTAGCAAGAGGCGCAATCGGTTTGGCAAGCAATGGCCGTACAGTTTGTATTGCATGCAACACTTGAGAGATTCTGAGATCACCATTCCCCAATGCTGCTAACATTTCCTCAACTTTCGCTAATTTTAAGTGATGGGCCAACGATTCCAAATTTAAGTTATCAGCACCTAACCGTTTCAACTCTCGTTCTAATATCTCCCGTCCATCATGAATATGTTGATCTTTATCTTGTCGTTTAAACCAATGTAACACTTTAGCGCGCGCCCGCGCGGTTTTTAAATATCCTAAATCACGATTCAACCAATCCCGACTAGGTCCGCCAGCACGTGCCGTTAAAATTTCCACGCGATCACCGCTGTTCAAGACATGCGTTAAAGGCACAATACGACCATTAACCTTTGCACCCCGGCACCGATTGCCAATCTCACTATGAACATGATATGCAAAATCAAGCACCGTAGCGCCTTGCGTTAGTTCAACGATCTCCCCCTTCGGAGTTAACACATAAACCCGATCTTGAAATATTTCACGACCAAAGGATTCTCCCATCTCAATATAGGTCACCCAATCCTCTTGCCACTTTAAAACATTGCGCAAGTTAATCAATTTGGATTCATATTGAGCATCGTGTAACAAATTTTCTTTATAACGCCAATGCGCGGCAACGCCTAATTCAGCTTGTTCATGCATCCATTGGGTACGGATCTGTATTTCAAGGGTTTTTCCTTCGGGACCAATCACAGCTGTATGCAAGGAGCGGTAACCATTGCTCTTAGGATTGGCGATATAATCGTCAAATTCCTTCGGAATATGATGCCATAACGAATGAACAACGCCTAACGCAGCATAACATTCACCTACTGTCTTCACAATAATTCGTATCGCGCGCACGTCGTAGATTTCTTGATAACTTACGCCTTTACGTTGCATTTTTTTCCAAATGCTATAAATATGCTTGGCGCGTCCAACAACTGTCGCGTTAACCTCTACATGACCCAAGGTATTCTCAATTTTTCGAACAACTTCCTCAATATAATCTTCTCTATCTACTCGCCGTTCATCTAATAATTTTGCGATCTGCTTATATTCTTCAGACATTAAAAAACGGAATGACAAATCTTCGAGTTCCCATTTAATTTGGCCAATGCCTAAGCGATTGGCTAACGGCGCATAGATCTCTCGAGTTTGTTCAGCAAGTTTTCGTTTGCTTGCATCTTCTATCAATACTGCAGCACGCATCAAACACGTGTGGCTGGCTAATTTAATCAAAACTACCCGAACATCTTCTACCAAAGTTATTAACATTCGACGTAAATTTTCAAGCTGCCCCGAAACGCCATCAATAGCAATTTGATCTATTTTTTCTACCCCTGAAACCAATTGCGCTATATCAAACCCACATTTTTCCTCGATATCTTTCATGGAGAGCTTTGCATAACGATAAGCAGGATATACTATCGCAGCAGCTAATGTGGACATATCGAGGCCCAATGCTTGCAAAATTTGTGCGGTTCTAAGCCCATGGAGCACACAGGTGTCCCCCATCGGCATCAACACTGCAGCGGGGATGTTCTCCGTTAATCCAATCACAGTCCGCAAGCGATGCAGTTCATCCGGAGAATAATCCTTTGCAATTTCAGTTAACCAGCGATGCGAATCAAAGGATCCATCCGATAAAATTAAATTATCTTTTCGTAATTTGACCATCAGATTGCCATGCCTCTAAAAATGCCAAATGATGTGGTTTTACCATACTCAATAAATGCGTTTTTAATCTTTCCTTTAAACCATCCAATTCAAGTTGGTCAAACTGTCCCCTAATATATTGAAAATGTAAATAGATCAAATAGGTATTTAACACATCCGTCTCACAATAATTTCTAATTTCTTCTAGGTGACCTGCTTGGAATTTATCCCAAACTTCGCTGCCATGCATTCCCATTTTGCCTGGCAGGCCAAGCAGCAACGCAATCTCATCCAGCGGCGCATTTGCTCGACTTTGATACCCGGCTAGCACATCCATCAGATCGGTGTGCCGTTGGTGATAACGACTTAAGTAATTATTCCATCTAAACCCAGGATCATGTTCTCCAGTTTCCCAATAGCGCGGCGAAGACACTCCGTGGTACAAAGATCGATAATGTAGGACAGGTAAATCAAAGCCTGATCCGTTCCAAGAAACCAAGTTAGGTGAATACCGTTGTATCCCTTCAAAAAAACGGAAGATGATATCCGCTTCGTTTGAGTCCGAATCACCGAGGGACCAAACCTTTACCCACTCCGATGTCGAAACCACCACAGAAATACAAACAATTTGATGTAAATGTGGAGGTAAAAAAGTGGAGGATCCCTGCGTTTGCAATGAACGGCGCGCCAACATGCCATCTTTAACTTCCTCATCAGAGCTTGAATCGGGTAAGGCTAATAATCGGCGCCCTAAACGAATATCTGGGATCGTTTCAATATCATAAACCATCGTAACCGACATCTTTCCCCCCTCTGTCATTTTCCAACCCATTGAACCATTGCACACTCGCCTTTTACCCGGCACAATAGAAACATGAGATGGGGTATTAAACAGCAAGTTTTCTTATTGGCTTTTGTGCCAACCATAGTGACGTCTGTCCTTCTTGGCGCTTATTTTATCAGTACGCGCCTACAAGACATAGAAGAAGCTTTTCGTCGACATGGAGAATCCATGGCACTTAAGCTGGCGCCTTCCGGAGAATATGGCGTTTTCTCGCATAACAAGACCCTGCTCCAAAATTTAGCTCGACAATCATTGAACGAACCCGATGTCCAAAGTGTCGCTTTTTACACTGCTAATGGCAAGCAAATTTCTGGCGCCGGGCTAACCTCCTCCGTTTTTTCCCCGCCTCAAGAAGCAGAAATGAGCACTGCAAAGCTTTTTGTAAAAGAGAATAAACATTCTATCGCTTATATCGTGCCTATTACTATTTTTAAAGAAGTCGATTATCTGCACTCTGAAGTAAAAGGGGCCGATAGTCTCATAGGATGGCTCAGACTTGAGTTAGATACTAAGTCTATTCATCTACAACAATATGAAATTCTAACACATGCAGCCATTATTTTTTTATTGGGCTTAAGCTTAAGTGGCCTCTTAGCCTTCCAAATGGGACGTCGTGTCAGCAATCCCATTTTAGAAATGTCTGAAGCTGTTCGCCGTATTAAAAGTGGCGATCTCAATACCCGCGTTAAACATTCTGAATATCAAGAACTGGATATTTTAGGTTCAGGGATTAATACGATGACAGAGGCGCTGGAAAATGCGCAGACTCAACTCCATAATAAAATTGATCAAGCGACTTTAAGTCTCCGAAGAACGCTAGAAACCATTGAAGTGCAAAACATCGAACTTGAAATTGCCAGACGTTCGGCTGAGAACGCCAATAAAATTAAATCTGAATTTCTAGCCGATATGAGCCATGAGATTCGTACTCCTTTAAATGGTGTAATTGGTTTTATTAACCTCCTGAACAAAACTGAATTAAATCCCAAGCAGCGCGAATACATCTCTACCATACGCAAATCTGCCAATACTTTATTGGCGATTATCAATGACATTCTAGATTTTTCAAAAATTGAAGCTGGTAAGCTCAGAATTGAGCAAACCGCCATGGATATTCGAGAATGCATTGATGAGACTTTAAATTTATTGGCGCCTTATGCCCATGAAAAACACATTGCTTTGATACCCCTCATCTACTCAGATGTTCCTCCCGTTGTCATTGGAGATCCTCTGCGATTAAAACAAATCATTACCAATCTGGTCAGCAATTCCATCAAATTTACCGAGCAAGGAAATGTGATTGTTCGTGCTATACTTGACTATGAAACACATACCCAAATGACCATGCGCGTCAGTGTGACGGATACAGGTATTGGTCTCTCCAACGAAGAACAGAAAAATTTATTTCAAGCTTTCAACCAAACTAAAATTGAAACTACGCGTAAATTTGGCGGAACCGGTCTCGGGTTGGTGATTTGCAAAAAACTTGTTGAACAAATGGGCGGCAGTATTCATGTAGAAAGCGAGCCACAAAAAGGAACTACTTTTTGGTTTACGTTCCAGGTTGAAAAATATACCGTGAAAGAATCAGATCCGCTCAATGCCGCTACAATTCTGCTTCCTTCTCAAAAAAATATCAATCTCTCCCCATCAAATGCAAAGGTTTTAGCCGTCGATGACAATCCGGAGAATTTAAAATTAATTACGATTTTATTGGAAGATCTGGGAGTACAAGTCACCGCGGTCAACAGTGGTGAAGAAGCCATTATCGCAGTGCAGCAGCACAATTTTCAATTGATCCTGATGGATGTGCGTATGCCCAAAATGAGCGGAATAGACGCAATTCATATGATCCGAGATTTAGAAAAAAATGAAAACCGTCCCAAAACCCCCATTATTGCGCTTACTGCGCACGCCCTCGCTAATGAACGACAAGCGCTACTAAGCGCAGGGATTGATGGTTATCTCACTAAACCCATTGAAGAACTACAATTAAAAAATATTATCCAAAAGTGGTTACCTATAATTGCTCAATCGGCTGCCATTGATTGGGAGCTTGGTAAAAAATTAGCAGGCGGCCGGCTTTCACTTGCCAAAGAATTTTTGGAAAAGTTAGTGGCTTCTTTACCTCAGGATAAAATACAAATCAACGAAGACTACTTAAATAAAAATTGGGATGCACTGCGAGATAAAGTTCACCATCTCCACGGCGCGTGTTGTTATTGCGGTGTGCCCCAATTAAGACACTGCGTACAAGCATTGGAAAGCGTGATATCCACTCGAACGCCGGAACTCATACAGCTTCGCCTTGATGCCTTTAATCATGCGCTGGAGGCTGTTCTAAAAGAGAGTGAAAATGCACTGAAACAAATTGGCGAATCCTAAAAAAAAGCATTGACAAGCGTTAATCTCAAAGTTACCATGACTCCTCTTATGAATGGATTTTCGATTTTATTTTGCCCCAGTAACCTCTACTGGGGTATTTTTTTATCCCGTCAAAATAACAAAAGCAACCGCAAATTCCCGTTCATCCGACAGACTCAAATGGCTATCGATAACTTGCAAGCGCTCAATTTCTCTTTGTGCCTCCCCCAAGAAATGCAATAGAGGTCTTCCTAAAGGATCGTTATTGACCCCGATTTCGGTTAATAAGACTCCATCTGGGCGAAAACCCGTTCCCAAGGCTTTCGAAACGGCCTCTTTTGCAGCGTAGCGTTTTGCTAAAAAAGCAATGGGGTTACGAACATTCGGTAGTTCTTCTAACTCGAATTTGGTTAAAATACGGTTTGCAAAAGCTAAGCCAAAGCGATCCCAGATCCTTTTGATCCGCGCCATCGAGACAATATCGGTGCCTACCCCAATCATCTTCATAATAATTTACCACTCTCTAAAGGCTTATCGCCTAAATAATGCGCTAATGCCTGACGCATTAGCCGTTTAACATCTCTTAAAATAGCGGCTGTATTGAGTTTTTCTTCTGCCAATGCTAAAAAACAGTTTCCAGGATATATCTGATTTTTGATCCCTAGGTTATTTGACGCAACTAAAATTGGTCCCTTTTCAGGATCAAATCGATAAAAAGCTTCTGGATCAAGAGCACCTCCGGTTTCCACCTCTTTTTGTAATTGTAACTCATAGCCTAATGTCTGTAACAACGACTTTTCAAACAACCGCAAAACCACTTGTTCCTGTTCCGTCTTTTCCAAATTGGTGAGCACAGTTTGATAACTTTGAAAAAGTTCTGGATGCGGATCAAAACGATGCAATAACCGAACCAACAATTCGTTGACATAAAAAGCGCAGACTACTCTTCGGCCGATCAATAGCAACGGTGCGCCTGCCGATTCATAATCCGTCAATGTCAATAATTCTCCCCGACCGCTGCACCCTATAAATAATGGAACAAAAGGCTGCAATAATCCTCTCCCTGTTGCTTTGGCTTTTCGAACGCCCTTGGCGATCGCGCCGATTCTGCCATAATTTTCAGTAAAAAGTTCTAATAATAAACTGGTCTCTCGATACGCTCTGGTATGTAAAATAAAGCAGCGTTCAGTGTTAATGCGTTGCATTTATCCCTCACCCTTCTAGTCTAGTTACTAATTTCTAGTCTCCAGCCTCTAGATCTATATATCCCAAACTCTTCATGGCGCGCTCATCATCCGACCACCCCCTTTTCACCTTCACCCATAATCTTAGGTGAACTTTTTGTTTGATTAAGATTTCAATATCAACTCGTGAACGAGCGCCAATTTTTTTTAAGCGTTCCCCATTTTTTCCGATCACAATTGGCTTTTGTCCTTCTCGTTCTACCCAAATAATAGCGCTGATCTTCATCACTGAATTTTTGGTTTCTTTTTGCAGCGCTTCAATCTCAACCGTTGTGGTATACGGCAGCTCTTGACCTAAAATTCGCACCAGTTTTTCACGAATTATCTCAGCTATTCTAAAGCGCATTGTCCGATCAGTTAATTGATCTTTTGGAAAATAATGAGGACTTTTTGGCAAACATTCAGCAATCGCTTTTTCCAACGCGAAAATATTAAGTCTTCGCTTCGCTGAAATGGGAATGATGTCAAAGAAATTAAATTGACTCGCAAAAGATTGCAAATAAGGAAGTAAATCCGCTTTATCGTCTAATAGATCTATTTTATTCACAGCCAAAATCACGGGAGAATTGCTATTTTTAACCAATTCAAAAACCAATTGATCTTCCTCTGTCCACTTAAGGCCGTCAATCACAAAAACGACAACATCAACCTCTTTTAAAGCCAGTCGAGCCTCTTTATTCATGTAACGATTTAAGGCTTTGCCTTCCTCAAAATGAATGCCTGGAGTATCCACATAAATAAACTGAGTCTCTCCAATCGTTTTAACGCCTAAGACGCGATGCCGAGTCGTTTGAGGTTTTCGGGAGGTAATGCTTAGTTTTTGCCCGAGCATATGATTTAATAAAGTGGATTTACCGACATTGGGCCGACCCACAATTGCCACATAACCACAAACCGTATTTTCGTTATCGAGCATCTTTTAGCGCCTTCAATGCCGCATCCGCAGCATTTTGTTCTGCCTTGCGTCTGGTACTTGCCTGACCCACAAACGGTGTTTGAAAGACTGAAATAAAGCAATGGATATGAAACTGCGGTTGATGAGGATTACCCTCGATTTCGATCACTTGATATTGCGGCAATGGCAAATGTTTATTTTGTAAATATTCCTGCAAACGCGTTTTGGCATCTTTGGGAGAACTACCAGCAAGCAATCCACTTAACCGTGTTTCATACCACGCTAAAACCCTAAGACGAGCCACTTCTAAGTTACTGTCTAAATAAATGGCGCCAATAATTGCTTCTAGCGCATCGGCCAAAATAGATTCGCGTTGATGCCCGCCGCTTTTTTGTTCCCCTACCCCCAAACTTAAATACTCACCAATCCCTAAATCGCGGGCAATGTCGGCAACGGTTTCCCCGCGCACTAAAGTTGCCCTCAACCGAGTTAAATCCCCTTCACTTGCTTTCGGGAAACGTAGATATAACTCTGCTGCTATCACAAAATTTAGGATAGAATCCCCTAAAAATTCTAGGCGTTCGTTATTGATTACGCCACTGGAACGATGCGTCATGGCGGCACGCAAAAGTTTGACGTCTGAAAATGAATAACTCAAACTTTTCATTAAATTGTGACTTTTTTCTTCCCACAACTTTGACATCCAACTGTACTCTTAATCAATAAATTTTAAACGATCCCAACGTATTCGATACCATGCTTTGGGATCAATGCTCATCCAAATTGCAAACGCTCTGCCCTGGACATCTTTATCTTCTACAAATCCCCAATAACGACTATCATCACTCCCATCCCGATTATCTCCCATCATAAAATAATGGTTGGGAGGAACCACAACATCTGCGAAAGGGTAACGATAATGATCTTCAGGCTTAACATAGATATTCACGTTATGCTCCCCCACTCGCT
>JAJZUR010000048.1 GCA_021848375.1 Pseudomonadota bacterium
CGATCTAACTTGTTCATACATTTTTTGCACCGTTGGCCAGAGGATTTTTTCCCCATTAATGGTCGCAGCAACGCTTCGAGAACCACTACTAAAGGAAAAATAATTTGTAAGACCAAAAAATGCGAAAGCCGCGGCTATCAATAACACAATAAGCCAAGCGATATATCCATGAGCCTTTTCGCGCAATAGTTGTAACATAGTCATCCATTCTCAACGTTGGCGGAGCGGACGGGACTCGAACCCGCGACCCTCGGCGTGACAGGCCGATATTCTAACCAACTGAACTACCGCTCCAAATATGATGATGGGTGTTGAGGGGCTCGAACCCCCGACATTCGCCTTGTAAGGGCGACGCTCTACCAACTGAGCTAAACACCCTGCCCACGAAACCCTTTAACGGCTGCCCGCTGCAGCTGCACCGCTTTTGCTGCTGGCACCCACACTATTCACTGCATCCTTAAGCGCTTTCCCAGCTTTAAAGCCCACTACGGTAGCGGCAGGAATCTGCAAAGGACCACCGGTTCTAGGATCACGACCCACGCGCGCGGCTCGTTTCTTAACGGCCCAAGTTCCAAATCCAACTAATGCAACAGCATCTTCAGCCTGTAATGCGCCTGTGATGGCATCTAACAAGGCATCTACAGCAACCGCAGCCTTTGCTTTTGGTAAATCCGCTTTTTCTGCCACAGCATCCACTAATTGAGTTTTATTCACACATTCCCCCTTAAAGTCTTGAAATAAAAAGCTTTTCATCCTGAAACGCAAAGCGCTAATCGGAAGGCAAGCTCGGGGCTTTTATACCAATTCGCAGGCTCTACGTCAAATTTATTTAGAGATTTCGGGGGTTTGAGGGTTAATGATGAATTGTGGTCCCAGCATCCTCCGTCGGTTGTGCCGGAATAGCTGGTAGCGCAGCAGGCGCTTCTGGCTTAAGGGGACGTGCTTCTGGCGGGCGCACTAAAGCAAGTTCTAATACTTCATCAATCCAATGAACCGGGTGAATGGTCATATCTTGATAGATTTCTTTCGGAATTTCGGATAATTCACGTTGGTTTTCATCTGGAATGATCACATCTTGAATGCCAGCGCGTCGGGCTGCCATTAATTTTTCTTTTAAGCCGCCGATGGGTAACACCTGTCCTCGCAACGTAATTTCACCCGTCATTGCCACTTCTTTTTTCACTGGAATGCCAGTGAAAACTGAAACCAATGCCGTACACATCGCAATCCCCGCACTTGGACCATCTTTTGGGGTTGCGCCTTCTGGCACATGCACATGAATATCATGTTTTTCATAAAAATCATCTTCAATGCCTAGTACATGACTGCGACTTCGAACCACGGTCATTGCTGCTTGAATCGACTCTTGCATCACTTCACCGAGCTTTCCGGTACTGGTGACTTTCCCTTTGCCCGGCACTGCCATTCCCTCAATGGTTAGCAGTTCTCCACCCACTTCGGTCCAAGCAAGCGCTGTCACCTGACCCACTTGATCAGTTTCTTCGGCTTGACCAAAACGATAACGTTTAACGCCCAAATAATGTTCTAGTTGCTCTGAATCCACAGTAAACCGCTCAAGCGTTTTATCGAGTAATAATTCTTTGACAGCTTTGCGGCAAATTTTAGAAATCTCACGCTCTAAACTGCGAACACCCGCTTCACGAGTATAATAACGAATGATATCAATGATCGCTGGATCAGTTAATGCCAGCTCATTTTCTTTTAATCCATTTTCTTTCATTTGCTTAGGCAATAAATATTGTTTTGCAATATGCAGCTTTTCAACTTCGGTATAACCTGCCAATCGAATCACTTCCATGCGGTCTAATAACGGTAAAGGAATATTAAGAGAGTTAGCAGTTGCCACAAACATGACATCGGAAAGATCATAATCTACTTCTAAATAGTGGTCATTAAACGCATGGTTCTGTTCAGGATCTAACACCTCTAATAAAGCAGAGGCCGGATCACCCCTAAAATCCATCGCCATTTTATCGATTTCATCCAGCAGAAATAAGGGATTTTTCACTTTAATCTTGGATAATTTTTGTAAAATTTTTCCGGGTAGCGCTCCAATGTACGTACGACGATGACCCCGGATTTCCGCTTCATCCCGTACGCCGCCGAGCGACATCCGAACAAACTTGCGCCCTGTTGCGCGCGCTAAAGATTGACCAAGTGAGGTCTTACCAACACCAGGTGGACCCACTAAACACAACAGCGGCCCTTTCATTTTTTGCACTCTTAGTTGTACAGCAAGATATTCTAAAATACGTTCTTTAACCTTTTCTAAACCATAGTGATCTTTATTCAGTATAGATTCTGCCATCGTGAGATCAGTTCGAATTTTGGTACGCATTTTCCAAGGTACATCTAACATCCAATCAATATAATTTCGAGAAACCGTTGCTTCCGCAGCCAGCGGAGACATCATTTTTAATTTATTTACCTCGGCAATCGCTTTAGCCTTTGCTTCTTTAGGCATACCGGCTTTTTCGATCTTATCCAATAGTTCTTTAATGTCAGATTTTCCACTGGTATCTTCATTTAATTCGCCAAGCTCTTTTTGGATAGCCTTTATTTTTTCATTTAAATAATATTCACGTTGGTTTTTCTCAATTTGCTTCTTAACCGAACCGCTAATTTTACGCTCCATTTGGATAAGCTCAACCTCTGAATCTATCATCCGTATTAAGGACAAAACCCGTTCTTTAAAATCCGTGTTTTCTAAGATTTTTTGCTTATCGGCAATTTTTAACGGCATATGCGCTGCAATGGTATCCGCTAAACGAACGGGATTATCGATCCCGGTTAAGGACATAATCATTTCTGAGGTAAATTTATTGCTGGCTTTCACGTATATATCAAACTGAGCTAAAAGTGATCGCACTAAAGCTTGCTCTTCTTGACTATCCATCACGGCCGTTGTGACTGTTTCAACATTCCCCAAAAAAAACGGTTCCGGTTGCGACAACTCCACTAAACGACCTCTTTCTACGCCTTCTACCAATACCTTAATAGTGCCATCTGGTAACTTTAAGAGCTGTAAAAGATTCGCAATGGTACCAATGGAATACAGCCCCTGCTCAGTTGGAGAGTCATCCAAGGCGTCTTTTTGCGCAACGAGTAAAATCTGTTTGGAATTGGCAGTTGCATATTCTAAGGCTTTAATGGACTTTTCTCGCCCCACAAACAAAGGAATCACCATGTGCGGATAGACGACTACATCTCTTAACGGCAAGATAGACATGAACGCCATATGCTTATCCTTACTCATTATTTGCATGCCGAATAGCTTTATCCGTATTCTCAAAAATCAGCAGCGGTTCAGAATCCCCGTTTACAACGGATTCATCAATAACCACTTTAGAGACATCTTCCAATGAAGGTAAATCAAACATAGTATCCAATAAGACGTGTTCCAAAATCGAACGTAATCCTCTGGCGCCCGTTTTCCGCTCCATGGCTTTTTCTGCCACTTTTTTTAGCGCACCTTCTCTAAATTCTATTTCAATACCTTCCATTTCAAATAATTTACGATACTGTTTGGTTAAGGCATTTTTAGGTTCGGTCAAAATACTTACCAAAGCTCTTTCATCCAACTCTTCCAAAGTCGCAACCACCGGTAATCGGCCAACAAATTCCGGGATCAATCCATATTTAATCAAATCTTCTGGCTCTACTAACCTTAAGCTTTCACTTAAAGATTTTTTATCGTCCTTACTGGAGATTTCTGCCGAAAATCCTATTCCCCCTTTTTCGGAGCGCTGACGAATGATTTTTTCTAAACCTGAAAACGCACCACCACAAATAAACAAGATACCCGAAGTATCCACTTGCAAAAATTCTTGCTGGGGATGCTTGCGCCCTCCTTGCGGTGGAACCGATGCGATGGTACCTTCGATCAATTTTAAAAGCGCTTGTTGCACGCCTTCACCCGAGACATCTCGCGTAATAGACGGATTTTCAGATTTTCGAGAGATTTTATCGATCTCATCAATGTATACAATACCAGTTTGTGCTTTCTCAACATCATAGTCACATTTTTGTAATAACTTCTGAATGATGTTTTCAACATCTTCACCGACATAACCGGCTTCGGTTAACGTGGTTGCATCCGCAATGGTAAATGGGACATCTAAAAGACGTGCTAAAGTTTCTGCTAATAAAGTTTTACCACTTCCCGTTGGCCCAATTAAAAGGATATTACTTTTTCCCAACTCAACTTCATCTTCTTTGTTTTTAACACTACCCCCTTGCAAACGTTTATAGTGATTATAAACAGCAACAGAGAGTACTTTCTTCGCGTGGGTTTGCCCAATCACATATTGTTCTAAAATACGGTTAATTTCTTTGGGCGTAGGTAAACGCGTCGTAACGCTCGGACTACGCTTTTCTTCGATCTCTTCTCGAATAATATCGTTGCAAAGCTCAACACATTCATCACAGATAAAAACCGACGGTCCAGCAATAAGTTTTCTGACTTCATTTTGGCTTTTTCCGCAAAATGAGCAGTACAACAATTTCCCATCATGTCGACCGCTTTGTTTTTCACTCATGGAACATCCTCATTTAAATGCTTAACAATTTTGAATGTGAGGGCAAATTTCGGCTTTTCAAGCAACTCCAAAAAATAACCCCCCTAGCCAATTAGACCCCCCTGAATAGGCTTGAGTTTCTTCAAATTATCGTTCGCTGATGACTGAGTCCACTAAACCATACTCGCAAGCTTCCTCGGCTCCCATAAAATTGTCTCGATCTGTATCTTTTTCCAGCCTATCAACACTTTGACCTGTATGAAATGCTAGTATTTGATTTATCTTATGCCGGATCTTTAAAATTTCCTTGGTATGAATTTCAATATCAGAAGCTTGCCCCTGCATACCCCCTAGCGGTTGATGCATCATAATGCGCGCGTTAGGTAAACAACGTCGCTTACCCTTTGCACCCCCAGCCAACAAAATAGCGCCAAAGCTGCAGGCCTGCCCAATACATAATGTACTAACAGCCGGTTTTACAAATTGCATGGTATCGTAAATAGCCATACCCGCACTGACAACGCCTCCCGGAGAATTAATATAGAGAAAGATATCTTTATCAGGGTTTTCAGATTCCAAAAATAACATCTGAGCCACTACCAAATTTGCCATATTATCTTCGATCGGACCTACTAAAAAAATCACTCGCTCTTTTAACAGTCGTGAGTAAATATCATAGGCACGTTCTCCTCGCGCGGATTGCTCAATTACCATAGGGACTAATCCGAGTGCCTTTACGTTTGACATGAAAAACTCCTTCCTAATTTTCTAGCCGTGATTTTCTAACAGAGCCTCAAGGGTAACTGTTTCTTCGAGTATAGTCGCTTTCTCCAAGATCAAACTAATAACTTGATCGACTAACACAGCATTTTGGATCCCAGATAAAAGCTCTCTAGATTCATAATACATCTTTTCTATAAATTCTGCGTTGCCAAACGATTGCGAAATCTCAGCAATCTTTTCTTTGACTTTAGCCGCATCCGGAGCTAATTTTTCTAAGTTAACTATTTTACGTAGAAGCAAGCTCAAAGCAACCCGACGTTCCGCTTCTTCATCCAAACCATGATGATGACAAGTTTCCATCGCTTTATCGCCCATTTTGCGATGCATATCTTCATGTAACGCTGACACTTCCTGCTCCACAAGCGCCTTAGGTAACATAATTTCAACGGAACCTAACAATGTGTCTAATACCGTTTTTTTCAGTTTCTCTTCAATGGACAAGTTCACTTGTTTTACTAAATTTTCTCGCACGGTCGCTTTAATTGCGGGCAAATCAGTTCCACTTGCCCCAATTTTTTTGGCAAAAGCTTCATCTAGTGCCGGTAGTTTTTTTTCAGAAATAGATTTAATGGTAACTGAAAAATGCACGGCTTTACCCGCTAATTTTTCCATGCGCCAATCCGCCGGAAATTCCAGATCCATTTCCCGCGTTTCACCAACTGAAGATCCTTCCAACCCTTCTTCAAAACCCTTAATAAAATGTCCTGAACCAAGATCAACTGATACCTCTTTACCGCTATTATTTGGATAAACTTTCCCATTTAATAAACTGGTATAATCAACCGTCAGTCTATCTCCCCGCTGTGCTGTACGTTGAACGGGATCATACGATGCCAATTGTTCGCGTAATCGCTCTAAACTTTTTTCTACGTTCGCATCGGATAAATCAACGCGATATTTTTTAACTTTAACTGAAGTATAATCTGGCAAATCAAATTCTGGGAAAACTTCTAAATTAACCACATAAATAAAGTCTTTTTCTGGCGCATTAGCATTTTTCACTTCGATAATTTCTGGTCGTCCCGCTGGATTCAAAGCATGATCTTGCAATGCTTGCGGCAAACTTCTTTCGATAATCTGGCTAATGGCATCTTGACGAACCCGTGCCCCAAAGTTTTTTTCAAGCTGACTTTTCGGAATTTTACCTTGCCGAAAACCAGGGAGTTTTCCACGTCTCGCGACTTCACTCATCTTCTGATTTACTTCCGCTATTACTTGCTCCGACGGAACCGTAATGGTTACCTGACGTCCAATGGGACTAGTATTTTTCACTTCAACAGAAACGTGCATGTCTGTCCTCGCTTTAACTTGGTTGATTGGTGTGTGCCTGGTGCGAAAGGAGAGACTCGAACTCTCACAGGTTTCCCTACTGGAACCTAAATCCAGCGCGTCTACCAATTCCGCCACTTTCGCATGTTCGCCTGGACTTGGTGGGCCGTGTTGGGCTCGAACCAACGACCCGCTGATTAAGAGTCAGCTGCTCTACCAACTGAGCTAACGGCCCTCATATAGAGCGGAAATGTTACACTATCCTTAAAGAGGGTAGCAAGTAGAGATTCATCCAGCTTAGCCCACCCCTATAATGGGTTTTTCTCCTGGATATTCTGGATATTGATAAGTTCATAATGATTTTTATTGGCGTATTGTTGTAACACAGGAATGATATGTAAGCCGCTACAAACCGTTGGATTATAAAAGATAGAAAATTTATTGATAGTTTGCATCTCAATATCTTGAATAGGAGTACCCTGTAGGATTTTAACGGCGATTTCTCCCCCGAGTTGACCACTTATTTCTTCTCTATAGCCAAATGCTAAAGTCGCTCCTTCACTAACTGTACCTTCATCACTGGTAATTAATGGAATGTTATAGCGCTTTGCAACTGGGATCAATAATTGTATCCCAGAAGCAAGTAAATTATCTTTTAAAATGAAAAGCGCATTTGTGTCTGGTGCTATTCCACCCCCCACCTGGTTTATATCTAAAAGATGTTGAATACCCAACACTTGAAATTGAATGCCGAGTTGTTTACCATAGTTAACCAATTCCTCTATCTCTGCAAATAGCTTCTCATTTCCAAGATCATAAATTACACTGATTTTCTGAATATCGGGAAAAATAGCTTTAATAAAATCTAACTGCTGCCGGCTCATCATATGATCTATTACCCCAGTAATATTGCTACGAGAACGTTTTTTTCTCTCTGATTCTAAATAGCGGGCAGCTAGACAAATGATTGGTTTATTTTTGACTTTTCCTAAAGTCATTTTGGTAGTGACAGTTCCAATAGGGACAATGATATCGACGTTTTGACTCATAAATACATCGATAATGGCATTTGCTAGTTTTAGATCCAGCTGCGAGACACGCACATCAAAAGTCACTGCCTGTGGAAATGCCGTTTCTACCGTATTTTTAAAACTGTTTACAATTTTTTGCAGGGCAAGATGTTCAATTGGAACGATAATTCCAATCTTAATGGGATTGATGCGCTGCGCATCCGCGGAACCAGTATTACCCCAACCCGCAATCATCCATAAAGCTAAAATCACACCTATTTTTAATTTCATCCCACACATTCTTCTGAAAAAATATAATGTTTTTAATTTATTAAAATTAAATTCCTATGTCAATTGCAATCTTTTTTAAATATTTCACTATGATTTACCATAATCGGCCTTATAGCGGTCTGGGTTTTATTATGGTCTAATGATCGCTATAGGTCACATGACTATAAGAAATAAAAGTTTAGGGAAACCCCTAAAATATTTAATAAATGAAGAGTGGTAATTTGTACAACAAGGATTTTGAATATTTGAGGTGTTGTATGCTTTCAAACTTGCCAAATAAAAATAGTAACCAAGACCCATCTCTTCCTCAAAATGATATAACCATTGAAAAGAAAAAGCGCAAGCTCAATCCTAGCAGTTATGTGAACGATGCTACCCTTAAAACTAAGGAAGATCCCATCATTGTGATCGTAACTGGGGGCACATCCGGCATCGGCTTGGAGCTTGTTAAACAATACGCGCAACAGAATAATGTTTTAGTATATACTTTTAGCTCAACTCAAAAAAAAGTTGATGCAGCAAAAGAGATATTTGGGAATAGTACAAATATCTCTGTGTGCCGATTTGATATTCAGGATCATCTTAAATTACTTACTTACGTCAGAAAAATTATACGACACCATGGGAAAATAGACATACTCATTAATAATGCAGCTGTTCCTGGCGAATTTGAGCCTTTTGGCAGCACATCTCTAAGCCATACATTAAAGACAATTGATATTAATTTGTACAGCCCCATTCTCCTGACATATTGGATTATTAAAGAAATGTTGGATCATGGCAACAACGGTGGAACCATTATTAACATTTCTTCCGTTGCAATTCAAGGAATGAAAGGTGGCGCAGCCTATAGTATGGCTAAATCAGGGTTACATACGCTCACGCATAGCATTGCACAAGATCATCCTAATTTAAATGTATATTCATTCGATACTGGGCCGGTACAAACGCCAATGCTGGATGAACTGATGCATGCAGATCCAAATAAATGCCCTACTGCTGCAAAAATCCTTCAGTTAAAAGATGAAAAGCAAATTCGTATGCCTAAAGAAATTGCAGAGGGAATTGTTTATGTTACTAAACACCCCGACGTTTTTAAAGACCAATTTAAAAACCATTTTCTTACTTACAACGATGTTATGACAGTAATGAATAATAATAAAGCACATGAATTATCTGAAGCGCCTCAAGCTAGAATCTCTGCCATTTCGCCAGGTTTCACATCTCACAGTATGACACCTACCAGTATGGAGGGAACAACGATTGCATTCGCCTCGCAGCCTTCCTCTCATCCTGTTTCAAATTCCACTTCTTTTTCTCCAGTATCATTATTTCCAAGCGTCAGCAGCTTCGATTACCATAAATCAATTCCTATTACTATTCCCATCCACGGACTTCCTCCCGCTGATTTTCTTCCACAGATGAACGCTATAAAGCAGGCTGAAAAGGTATTCAAGCCGCAACGTATTATTAAGACTAGAAGTTTAGATAGTATGCCTGGTACACCACTACTTGAAAATAAGCAACCCATAGTACTGAATCATGAGGACGACATTGATTTCCCACTTCTCAAACTAAATCAAAAGAGGTATGATTAATATATGTAAATTTTGAAAGGAATCAAATTATGAATATAGAAACATATGAACTTGAGTTATACCGTCAAAGTTTACCGAGCTATTTATTTTGGAAAGATAACCAATTAACTTATCAAGGGGGTAACGAATGGTTTTTAAAAGCTATTGGGTTAAAATCTGGTAACGAATTAATAGGCAAAACAGATTTTGATTTCCCGTGGGCAGAGGAAGCAGAACAGTACATAGATACAGACTTACGCATTTTAGAAGGCCAATCCATTTTAAATCATGTAGAAAAGCGTTGGCATATCAATGGAACTCGACATATATTAATCAATAAACTCCCCTTAAAAAGTGCAGAGAATGAAATTATTGGCATTATCGCGATGCATCGAGACATAACAAATTCCAGTCTGACAATGCCCCCAATAAACACGCCAGAATTGTCAGAAAATGAATTGTATGCTTTGCTAAATGAAATATCAGGCGTACACCTAACCCGAAGAGAAATTGAATGTTTGAGCCTGTGGCTAAGTGGTGATTCTTTAAAATTGTCTGCTGATTGTTTGTGTATTTCACAAAAGAGCATTGAATTTTATCGAAGTAACATCAAAGACAAGTTAGGAGTTCATCATAAATTTCAATTAATCGATTTAATGCAAATTAAAAATGTGTTACATTTATTTTTGGCATTGGCAAAATTAATCAAAAACAGAAGGCAATAAATATTATTCTGGCCTCAATAACAAATTGAAATAGCGAGCATTATTTATTCTGTCGAAAAAAAAGCTGTTTTTGTTTTTCTTTGTTTTGTAGGCGGCGAAATTTCAACGCTATTAGTAGTCTCCTCTCGCTTTCTCATCCTATTTTCTAATCCCATATCAAAAAGGAGCGGTTGCGGTGATTTTGTATGATGCGGGTGAGAAGATCGGCGCTTCTGATGCAATAACAGCGGTGATTGCGGAGGATTCAACTGAGGAGACTGCTGCGCCTGTTGCCGCAATGGGGGTGATTGCGAGGGAAAAGAGAACGGCCCAGGTGTTACGATTCTTTGGTTTAGCTCCCCTTTTAATTTTATTTGATTGCTCAAGTAGCAGAATTTTTTCCATCCTCTCAGGAATTGGTAACATAAATTTCGGCATTCAGGATCTAAAATATGCTGGGTAAAATTATAGAATGCATTTGCATACGCAAACTGTAATGATCGCCTGGAATGTGTATGTGTATAAAGACTAACCTCAATCATTTTTGCCATTATCATATCATTTACCGTTAAAGCCAATGAAATTTTTTCATTCTCTGTGCTAAAGATCCCTACTGAAGAACGAACCAATATTATATGGGATTTTAATTGTGGGAATTCAGTAATTATTTTTAACAAGGAAGCATCGTTTAATGGTTGGTTTTCATTTCCCAATTCTCTTTCTATTAAGCTTTCATCTAAAATAAAAAAGGGGGGGCTTTCTTCTTTAGCAGATAATTTAAGCAATACTCGCATTTTATCTAGCTTATATTGCAAAGCGAATTCACCACATCTAAATAAATATGCTTTCGGTTTATGCTGGCAAATGAAATGGCTAAAAGTTTCTATTGAAAAAGCAAACGGATCATAAACATCAAAAATCTCATCAAATACAGCTTCGACTTTTATTCCCAAAAATAAAACATTTTCTGGTGCAAACTCCATTAACCCTTTATACCATAAATTTAATGCTTTGGAAATTTTAACTCTATTGAAGAAATCTCCTTGCAAATCACCATAACCTACTGCGGCATTTTTCTCTACCATGTCGTTTATAAGTGGAAACTTATT
>JAJZUR010000049.1 GCA_021848375.1 Pseudomonadota bacterium
CCGATCTGGCAAGTCTAAATATTTATACCGAAGTGGGCTTAGTGACATTGATTGGCCTTATCAGTAAACATGGTATTTTAATCGTACAATTTGCCAATGATGAGCAAAGAGACGGTAAACCAAAACGCGAGGCCATTGAAATGGCCGCAAGCATTCGTTTACGTCCCATTTTAATGACGACAGCCGCTATGGTATTAGGCGTTATCCCCTTAATTATGGCAACAGGCGCAGGTGCTGCCAGCCGCTTTAATATTGGCCTCGTTATCGCCTCTGGTATCTCCATTGGGACGCTGTTTACCCTATTTGTTCTGCCCATCATGTATATGTATCTCGCGATTGATCATTCCAAGGAAAAGGAAGCGGGCGGGAGCGATGCAACCGTGGATCATACAAATTGATTAGGTGCCCATAATACGTTAATAGGAATAGCCCATAAACTAGGACCAAAAGGAGTTTTTTGATCCCCTGTATATAAAACAACACCAATAAATTGTTGGTCTTTGACGATATTATCTCTAAACCATTTCAAATTTTTGAAACTATCTTGCGACACAGCAGAACCAGCTTTAACCTCGATGCCAAGTAAATTTCCATCTTTATTTTCAATAATAAAATCAATTTCGTGTTTTAGCCGATCTCGATAATGATAAATTTTATATCTTTCATCCTGAAGCTCTAAAGCCTCCATATGGGCGACTAATTGTGTATAGACGTAGGTTTCAAGCAACTTGCCATTTAGATCTCCGTCTAACCTGACTTTTTCATAACGCCAATTAAGTATTGAAGACATAAGGCCGGTATCCGTCATAAATATTTTTTCTTGCTTATTGACGCGATCATAATCTGTTTTAGGCCATGCTGGTAATTTTTCGACTAAATATAAAGATTCAAGTGCATTAATATAAATACTAATGGTTTGTCGTGTCAATGCTAAACCAGATGCAATAGCAGAAATATCCATTGTCTTGCTTGACCATGCCGCGAGGACTTCTAAAAGTTCCTTCATCCCATTTTGGCGGCGAATATTAATAATATCCTTCAAATCACGTTCAAGGATGGAATTAATATAATCTGTATACCATTGATGAGCATCTCTAATTTGTTTAATTCGCAATGGTTCGGGGTACCCTCCCTTTAACGCTAACACTATATAGGAATCTTTATTATCTTTAGGATAGATTTTGGGAAAATTTTGAGCATAAGCCCACTGAAGAAAATTCGGTTGAGTAGCTTTAATTTCTCCTTCTGCGAGTGGTCTTAATCTAATTTTTCGCTTCCTACCAGCTAGGGATTCGTTAACACCGGGGAGGGATTGGATGTTTGCTGAACCCGTTAGTAAAAATCGACCAACACTTTGGTTTTCATCGACGTCTTTTTTAACTGCGGGAAGTAAAACCAAAGCTTTTTGTACTTCATCAATAATCATCAATTCATTTCCATGTTGGACAAACCCATGGGGATCACTAAGTGCTGATTGTAATAAAGTAGTATCGTCAAGCGTATAGTAAATGGCGTTTGGTAAATTTAAATTTCTAGCTAAAGTGGTCTTACCACATTGTCGAGCGCCTGCAAGTTCTATCACTCTCGTTGATTGAAGGGCCATTTGTACGATATGGCTCTGCCACCGGGGGTAATTTTGTTCCATAAGTCCAACTTGGTGAATGTACACCTTAATTTGACAAATTGTTAAATAGAAATACTGCGATTTGTTAAGTATAAATGATGCAAGTTGTTAAATACAAGCGTCATTTTGTTTGGAAATCTAGGCGTATTACTCCGACCCTCATCCGGTGCTGCGCACCATCCTCTTCCGTAGCGGGAGAGGGTGCCGACGGGTGGTTGGGAATGTAGATGCTGGCGCCAACCAGGCAGGTGTTACGTATTAACTTTCAGGTGCCACGCACCAACTTTAATGTATTGACAATGTCTATACAATTTAATATATTTTAAAGGTAAGTATTTAGGAGCAAAATTTATGTCGCGATCTCAAAGCGTTATTAAAGAAACAAGTGTGCAAGTAAGAGCTTCCACTCAGCAAAAAGAAATAATTAGTCGAGCAGCTAAAATACAGCGCACGACGTTGTCTAATTTTGTATTAGAAAATGCCTATCAAGCAGCACAACAAGTTCTTGCTCAACATGTTCATTTTACCTTATCTTCCGAAGAATGGGAGATGTTCTGTCATGCTCTCGATCAACCAGCAAGAGAGATACAAACACTTAAAGCCTTATTTACTGAATCTAGCATATTAGATGGATAAGCTGGCTTTGCTTACTGGGCCCCTTCTATTGAGTAAAAATCATCGAGTTGAATTCTTTGATTGTGGTGTAGCGGTTTTAAATGACTACCTCAAAAAATACGCCCTGCAAAATCAGCAAAGCCAGGGGGCGAGAAGTTATGTCGTTACGAGAGCTGAGAATGTCGTTGGGTTTTTTACACTAGCCTATGGATCAGTTTCTCCTGATGAAACTCCACCGCGGGTGTTACAAGGATTGGGGCGTTATCCGGTTCCTTTATTAGTATTAGCGAGATTAGCTGTTGATAAAAGAGAACAAGGACAAGGTTTGGGAAAAGCTCTTCTAAAGAACGCCTTGTTAAAAGCACAACAAGCGGCAGAAATCGTGGGTCTTAGGGCTGTTTTAGTGAATGCTAAGGATGATAATGCTAGAAATTTTTACGAATATTATGGTTTTTTACCATCTCCTTTTGATGCGTATAGTCTTTATTTATTAATGAAAGATATTAGAAAGACTTTCATTATAGCTAAGCAAGAAAGCTTGGTTTTGTGATTGTCATCAAGAAAAATAAGCGAGGATAGTTCATTCTGCCTGCAAGTCCTTAAAATTCCATAGGTCCTGATCCATTAATTGACTAGGACGTATTTGTTGCAAAGCGCTTAACATATTGCTCGGGATTTTTGGGTTATCTAGTGTTAATTGATCGATTAATTTTTTAATTTTAACACGCACGAGGTTTTCTTGAGAGCCGCAAAGATTGCACGGAATAATCGGAAATTGTCGCTCTGTTGCATAAGCGATAATATCCTTTTCTTGGCAGTACGCGAGGGGACGTATCACAATATTCTTTTTGCTATCGCTCAATAGTTTAGGGGGCATGGAGCGGATCTCACCATTGTACATAATCGACATTAATAATGTGCGGATCAAATCATCGCGATGATGCCCAAGTGCAATTTTATTGTATCCATATTCTTCCGCATAGCGATATATGATGCCGCGACGCAGGCGTGAACAAAGACCACAATAGGTTTGACCTTCCGGGATCTTTTCTTTCACAATGGAATAGGTATCGCGGGTTAAAATTTCATAGGGAATTTGTTGCTTGTCTAAAAATGTACGAAGTTTGGTGTCGTCCCAACCGGGTTGAGCTTGATCGAGCGTAAAAGAAAAGAGTTCAAATTTATTCCCAGATCGTTGTCTCAATAAGTTCAAAATACAGAGTAAGGTGAAAGAATCTTTGCCACCGGAGAGACAAACCATCACCCTATCGCCCTTTTCAATGAGCTTATAATCAGCGATCGCTTTTCCGGTGTAGTGCAAAAGTTTTTTTTCAACTTTTGAACGGAAAACCTGAATGGGTTCCGAGATAATGGTCACAAAAAAAATCCTAGCGTTTGTTTGCTAGATTGTATTCAAATTTTTGTGCATTAGCAATGGGTAATAACAGGCCTTTTGGACCTTGAGGCTTTGGGTGAGTGGTGGATTGTCGATAACCAGGATTTAGGCGTTTTAACTCACTGAGGTCTATATCCGCTAGTTTTGCTGCTTGATTGAAATGGATCGCTATCCCTGGATTTACAAAGCTGAAATAGGGTTTGTTATCGATGGCTGGTAGGGAAATATCATGTCCTTCCGGATTGGCAATCACTTGTGCTAAGGCCAAAAATTTAGGAACATATTCTCTGGTTTCTTTCGGAAGTTGAAGATCCCAAAAGGTGATAGGCTTGCCTGCGCGTTTGTTGCGTTTAATGGCGCGATGAACGGCGCCTTCGCCTGCATTATAAGCTGCCAACGCTAGCATCCAGTTGTTATCAAATTCTTTGTGCAAAAATGAAAGATAATTTAAGGCTGCGTCTGTCGATGCTTTGATATCTCGCCTGCCGTCATACCAAGCATCTTGTTTTAGGCCGTAAATTCTGCCGGTACTCGGAATAAATTGCCAGAGTCCAGCAGCACCCCGATGCGAGATTGCGCCGGGTTGAAAATTGCTTTCTATCATGGGTAATAAAGCAAGCTCGCCTGGCATATTTCGTTTTTCTAATTGTTCAACAATATAATATAAATAAGGGCTCGCTTGCAGAGAAACTTTTGCAAGATTTTTTTCTTGTCGAGTAAATTTTTTGATATGTTTTTGTATTTGTTGATGTTGGGCGTTATCTTGTTTACGTGCGATTTTAAAATTTTCACGCATTCTTCCCCACACTTGTTTGTGCGCGCCGTTGGGTTTGGGAGGCATTGCGGTATTCGTACCACTCAAAGAAGTACTGTGAATAGGTTCACATGCACATAAATGGGCGAGCAAAAGAATGCAAATGCTCATTTTAACTGTCTTATATATTGTCTGTATCATCTGAGTCATATAAATAACCTCTTTATTCTGGGCGGTAACCTCGTTCGGCTGAGTTCTTATAATGCTTTGTTAATTAAGATATTTTTATTAACTTGGGGAATCCCCGTTTCATTCAATAAAAATCCGTTCATAATGTAATATTATTATGCGAGTAGGTAAGGTACCGGGATCGAATGGATCCGTCAACCATCTATTCGTTCAGCTTTTCAAAATTGGGAAAGATAGCTGTATGAAAATTTCGTCTCGTTTTAAAAAATATCGAGCATGGTGGAAAACGCCACTGGGAAATGCTTATATATTATCCGAAAACCAAGCTGTGAAAAAGGTGCTGCCTACTTTATTTGGTTATCATTTATTAGTGTTGGGTGAATCGAATTTTGTTGAATGCGTGATAGAAAGCCCCATTCATCATCGAATTTGGATCTCACGTGATGCGCGCGCGCTATCAGAGTGCAGTTCAGTTACTTCTAGACACGATAAATTACCGATTATTTCAGATGGTATTGATTTAGTTTATCTGGCGCATTGTTTAGAATTTATTAAAAATCCGCATGAAGTTTTGCGTGAAACATTTCGGGTGTTGATTCCCGAAGGGCATGTGATTATCTCAAATTTTAATCCTTGGAGTATTTGGGGTGTTTGGCGATTATTGGTTCGTTTTATTAAAAGAGCTCCATGGGATGGAAAGTTTATTTCGGTTGGGCGATTGCGCGACTGGTTAGCTTTGTTGGGATTTGATGTGGTAGCAATCACCCCGCATTTTTATCGGCCACCCATTTTACATCCGGGTTTATTAAGACGTTTAATGTGGTTAGAAAAATTTGGGCAATGGTGTTGGCCTTGGTTGGGGGGTGGTTATGTGTTATTAGCTCGTAAACGTGTTATTACATTAACGCCCATAAGGCCTTCATTTGAAATGAAACGAAAATTATTGGTTTCAGGCATAGTAGAACCCGCGCGAAGCGAGCAAGATTAACCAGCAGTGATAATGTCTAATGCCCCACGTAATCCTGATCGATAAGCGCCTTCCACCGTTTCGCGCTCTGCTGTAGCAATGGTGTGGGCCCCTGCAAAAAATAAATGGTTGTGTTCAGGGATCGTAAACTGATGTAATAGCTTAAGATCACTAATGTTATTATAGGAAGAAGTGCTTCCTAAAAAAAAGGGATCAGAATCCCAGCGAGTAATATGCGATGCTTTTAAAGAGGGCATTTTTTTTCCAAACATTCTGCTAAGGGGGAATAATGCCGACTGAATAAGGGCAGCATCGGTTTGGTTAGCAAATTTTGCTGCGTCTCCAGCCACATTATAGATGAGAATGGGAGCGGATTTTTTTAAAAAATAGGCCATATTAATATATTCTGGCCATTCATCAATATTCTCACTGCTGGGATAAATAAATTGACTTTCTTTATCCCAAAAAATCTCATCAAACTCCAGGATGATTTTATTGCGCTGACCAATTTCTGTAGTGTTGATTAATGTTTGTTTTTCTTTGGAGAGTGCCGGGAAAAATTGGATCTTTTTTTGCTTTAATACGCCAATGGGGACTGTACATAATACTTGCGCTGCAGAATATGCTTGTTGTTGATGCGTTATAATTTGAACCATTTTTTTAGGTGAGCCATGGCGTATTTCAGTAACGGGTGTATTCAACTGTAAAGTAATCATTTTATTTGCAGTGAGTTTTTGACGGATGGCTTCAGGTAAGCGTTGCAATCCGCCACTCACCATAACTTCGTTTTCTGTAGCACGACTGGGAAGCAATAAGTACGCTAAAGCGAGGTGATTCGCTGGTAATCCAGTATGTTGCGTGATCATAGCAGAAATCGTTTGTCTGGTGAGGAAAGCCTTGGTTCCAACTTTCGGAATATGGTTTGATTCATAGTGCAAAATTTCTGCAAGCGTTATATCGTCTTTACGAGAAATTTTTGCCGTGGATTTTGCTGCTTTTATGGTAGATAAAACGTTTTGATAATGATCTTTTAATGTGATTAAGTTTTTCGTCAGCGACTCTTTGTTTCCTTTGGGATCAAAAAAAGTTGCAGCGCGATAATCGATGGGCAGAAGGGATAATTGAAGCTCTTTTAACAAAGGGACTAATGGATTTAGACTATCTTCTGTATCGACATTTTGCAAAATAGCAGCGCCTGCTTCAATGGGGATATGATCTCGGCTTTCCACTGTTTGAATACGTCCCCCCACGCGATTGCCCGCTTCTAAAATGAGTACTTGATAGCCGCGGTCGGATAACATTTCGGCTGCGTGTAAACCTGCAATACCTGCACCGATAATAATCACATCATAAGTTGTTTGTGCTTTCATTTTTTTGCTTCACCCTTTTTATCCGCATCTTTTTGTTCTTCACCACAAATTTTCAGCTTATTTTTGCGTGCAAATTCTAAGATATGTTCATACAGCGCAGGATTGGATTCCTTTAAGGCTTTATCGAGAACAACGCAGGCATTTTCGTTTTGCACAGATGGTTTTAATAAGGGAGAATAATAGATGCGATGATTACGAAAGGTGGAAAGGCTGCCGCTGACCCGTTCAGCCCAATCGCTTGGTCTAAAGATCTCACCCTCTTGAGTAATACCTTCTATGACTATTTTTGAATCCGGTTTGTCGTCTTTGGTCATTATTTCTATTTACAACGTGATGAGTGATAAAATTAAGTTTAGATGAAACCAATGGGATATATTCAGGATATGGGCGAGCGAGAAATAAAACCCGAAAATAAAACTGTCATTTTTGGACCAGCGGGTCAATTAGAAGCGATGGTTTCAGGGCTTTTTCAAACTGGATCCGTACATAACATTGGGATAATGTGTCATCCACACCCATTATATCAGGGATCGATGCATAATAAAGTGGTCACCACAACCATTAGGGCTTGGCAGCAACGAGCGATCGCCACCATCCGTTTTAATTTCCGGGGTGTTGGTGAAAGTGAGGGTCAATATGACCATGGTGTTGGTGAGTGCTTAGATTTACAAGCGGTGATTGATTATGCGAAAGCGCATTATCCAAATGCCGCGTTATGGCTTGGGGGCTTTTCTTTTGGCGCCTTTATTTCTTTAAAAGTGGCAACCAGCGGGGTTTCGCCAGCTGGGCTTATCAGTCTTGCCCCTGCACTGCGATTTTTTAATTTTTTAACCCTAACATTGCCGGAATGTCCCTGGTTGGTGGTGCAAGGCACAGAGGATGAATTAGTGCCTAAAGAAGAAGTCACAGCATGGTATGATTTCTTAAATAAGCATAAGAAAACGGATCTTGACTGGGAATTGTTATTTATTCGTGAGTCGAGTCATTTTTTTCATGGTCATTTAGTTGAACTTCGAGCTAAAATAGGGGTATTTATGGATCGGCACTTGAAGCTTCTGGATTGACGGGCTGAAATATCTCAACGATAATGAAAATTATTCTCATTTAGATGTTAGAGATTTAGGAAGGGTTATGAACGTTGCACTGTCAGAGTTACGTGTAGGGGACAAGGCTAAAATACTGGGATTTAATCCAGGTAAAGTGGGTTACCTACAACGACTGTTATCGATGGGTTTGGTGCCTGAAATGGAATTTGTGGTTGCACGGGTAGCCCCGCTTGGCGATCCCGTCGAAATAAAAATGAATCATTTTTCCTTGTGCGTACGAAAGCATGAAGGCTCCATTTTACAACTTGAGCGAGTCAAATAATCTCTATGAAGCCTACACACCTTAGGGTTGCTTTGATCGGGAACCCTAACAGCGGTAAATCTACCCTCTTTAATGCATTAACTGGTAAACATCAAGAAATTGGTAATTGGTGTGGTGTGACAGTTGAAAAAATGCGAGGTTGGTATACATCAGGAGAAGAGACGGTAGAAGTGATCGATCTGCCTGGCTGCTATCAGTACTTAGCAACAGAAGACAGCGCGGCGGACGAACGAATCACCGCGGGATATTTGGCGTCAAATGAAGCTGATCTCATTGTGAATGTGGTTGAAGCGACTAATTTAGAACGGCATTTATATTTAACCCTTCAATTATTGGAACAAGGGTTTCCGGTGATTGTCGCCTTAAATATGATGGATACCGCAGCAAAAGAAGGGATAGACATTCAAGTCGATGCGCTTGCTAAGCGTTTAGGATGTCCGGTGATTCCGATGACAGCAGCTAAAAAACGCGGGATTATTGAATTACAAACCGCTATTCTCGCGTATGCTAAAAACCAAACAATTTTTGCTCCTTGTTTTTTGACTTCCGCTTTATTGAACGTTAAATCTGATCCAATAGAATATGCTAAGGCGCACCATGAGTTCATTCGGCATATTATTCAGGGATGCGTTATCCGAACTGAGGTGAAAACTTCTTGGACAACTCGCCTAGATAAAATTGTATTGAATCGTTTTTTAGGGATCCCGATATTTTTTTGTTTTATGTACGGAATGTTTATCTTTGCCTTTCAAATAGGGGGAGGGTTACAAGATTATTTTGATGTAAGTTCAAAATTCCTTTTCATGACTGAGGTTGAACGAGGTTTAACCTTCATGAATGCTCCGGATTGGTTGATTGGTGTTTTAGCCTATGGGGTAGGCCAGGGAATAAATACAACGGTTAGCTTTATCCCGGTGATTGCAGGGATATTTTTTGCCTTATCATTTCTAGAAAGTTCCGGTTATATGGCACGAGCTGCCTTTGTGATGGACAAAGTGATGCAATGGGTAGGATTACCTGGAAAATCTTTTGTGCCAATGATTATTGGATTCGGTTGTAATGTTCCTGCGGTATTGGCAACCCGAACGTTAGAGAATTATCGGGAGCGGATCTTAACTATTTTGATGAGCCCTTTTATGTCGTGCGGTGCGCGACTTGCGATTTATGCTTTATTTGCGGCGGCTTTTTTTCCAAAGAATGGCCAGAATGTTATTTTTGGTTTGTATGTGATTGGGATTTTGGTGGCTTTATTGACAGGGTGGGTTTTACGAACGACCGTCTTGACGGGCGAAAGTTCCGCTTTAATTATAGAACTTCCTTTGTATCGATGGCCAAGTTTGCTGGGGCTTTGTAAAACAACATGGCAGCGCTTAAAGCGTTTTATTTTAAAAGCTGGGATGATGATTATAACCTTAAGTGTTTTGATTGGCGGATTAGGTGCGATCCACCATAAAACCGGCATGAATAATTGGTTAGCGACAGTAGGCCGTTCTTTAACGCCGATTTTTACACCCATGGGGATAGCGCAAGACAATTGGCCGGCGACCGTGGGCTTGTTGAGCGGCGTTTTAGCGAAAGAGGTAGTGGTTGGCACGCTAAATGCATTGTATGCAGAAGAAGAACGCATCGCTTTGAGAACGACTGTGAGTCAGGAAGGAGCGCTTGGGATGATGGTTGAACGGTTTGGGAGCACCGCAGCCGCATTTTCGTACTTACTTTTTGTCTTATTATATTTTCCCTGCATTTCGGTGGTTGCAACGATTACACGGGAGCTAAATCGTTCTTGGGCAGCGTTTTCAGTGGTTTGGACGACTGGGATTGCCTACGTGACGGCAGTGATATTTTATCAATGCGCAACCATCAATGAACATCCCATTAGCGGAATGACGTGGATCATCAGTATGTTTACGCTGCTAGGCTTGGGGTTTTATGGTGTAAGAAAAGCCGTACGACTAAAAACCGCCAGGGCAAGTCGGGCTTTACCGACACAAATTTTGATTGTAGATGTTTAGATGAGAAGGTAAATACTAAAATAGAGAAAGGCGGTGTCTGCCAATTCCCCCCCAAGAATGGGGGGTAAAGGGCAAAAAAGATTAAACCATCTCTTTTAATTTTTGCAATGGTCTTACTTTAACGACATTGCGAGAAGGTTTAGCTTTAAACATCATTTCTTCACCCGTGAAAGGGTTAATTCCCTTACGAGCTTTGGTAGCAGGTTTATGCTTAACGCTTATTTTAACAAGGCGTGGGATCGTGAATTGACCAGGGCCTTGTTTCTTTAAGTGTGCAGCGATAATGTTACCCAATTCGTCAAATAGGCTAGAAACCTGTTTGCGGTGGATCCCTGTGCATCCTGCTAAAGTGGAGAATAATTGACCTTTGGTATAGGCTTTATCAACACTTGTTACAGAAGGGGTGCGTGATAACTTTGCAGTAGACGACCCTTTTTTGGCAGTGGGTTTCATTTTCCGAGTTTTAGCCTTTACAACAGGTTTTTTCTGTCCTCTGGCGACGGATTTTTTCACTGCTTTCCTAGCGGTTGAACGAATGGTTTTGCGTTTTTTCGCGGCCATGCCATGCTCCTTTAATAAAACAAAACTTGTGTAATGTTAGTACCACCTATGCTTTACAGCGCCGGTTTTCTACTAAAAAAACAACCATAATTGTCTCTATAAGATCTTACCAACATATCATCAGTAAGCCCTTTAGACTGAGATAGGCTACCTAAAGATGTTTTAAAAGTCAATTAAACTTGCATAAAAGTATTATTTTTTGAAGGGGTTGATGGGTTTTTAAAGGGTGCTTGGTGAATTTGTAGCGGTACAGGGGCATATAATCGCTGTCGGGGTTCAGAAACATGTGAGACTTATTTAGGTAGCTAA
>JAJZUR010000050.1 GCA_021848375.1 Pseudomonadota bacterium
ACAATGGCTTTACGCCGTTTCGCTTATTTTTCACGCGCACTTCGCGGACTCGTTTCGCAAAAAATGCTACGGCTACCTCGTACTACTCGCCGCGCTCGTTTCACTCGCTTCCATGGCTCGCAGCGTTAGAATATAAATTTAAATTTGAGAGTTGCGGATTGGCTCACAAAACCTTTTTTCAGTATTACATCATAGGATCCAATTAACATCACTTGATCCGTCATCATTGAGGTTATGCTGCCGCCAAAATTCGTTCCTGCACGCGGTGGTTGCACTCCAGCCACGGTAAATGAACCACCGCCGATATCAACAAATTGTGAAGTCACAATTAAATTTGCCGGTTTGGTATCGTATAGATATAACATATGAAGTTCCGGCAGAAACTCTTCCGGTTGGCTTACCTCTGCAATGCTACCGCCTAAACCAATTTGCACTTGATGAACTTGAATGGTATTCACCGATAAATTAACCCCTGGAGCGCCTTGTTCCGTATATTGTCCTTGATTTAAATTAGAATAAAGCAATGTTGCTAAAGGAGAAATTTCGACTGTTGACACTGGAATAATAAAGCCCCCTTTTAGCTTACCTCCATATTGTACCCCTTGATAATTTGCTGTAGCGGTTTGTCCCGTTACAATAATATTGCGCTTATTATGATAATTATTGGCGCCGATGGAAGCTAAAACATCTAAAAAGAGCGGGCCATAACTGGCGCTGCCATACAAGGTTCCTTGCAGTGTTCCAAAGTTGAGTACGCTACCCGTCATATCACTTTGTTTAACAGCGCTTTGCGAATAGCTTACCCCACCTCCGAAACGATAATATTCATTTAAAGGCGCATCCGCTAATATTCCAAATCCACCCGTAAAAGCAGTATATCCAGCGATTCCATTACGTGTTTGTTGTTTAATAGAATTTCCAAAGAACATGGGTCCATAAGAACCATTCCCTTCTAACACGTCTCCCGCCATATAACCTGTTGTTAATTTGCTAAATCCGCCTTGCAAACGAGCGACTGTTTCTGAACGAAAGGTTTCTAAACGATGTTCAATAAAAGCATAGGGCAAATTTTGGGTTATCGGTTGCAATATGCTTTCGTTCGCAACTCCCTCTGGTGCCAAGTTCGATAATATGTCATCTACTCCAGCCATCGTGGTTTGCACATCTAAAACATTTAAAACCCCCGAAAGCTTTGTTTCAGCAACGCCTCTTTCTCGCAACTTATCTAATAACCGGGCAAGACTCCGCCATTCCGGATTAGAATCAATATCTTCTAACGGCGTTCGAACAGCAACCAATTGTAATGAATTACCGCTCAACTTCGACACAAACGATAATAAAGTCGTCGTAGGATAAGTAACCGTTGACGCACTATTAACGGTCATCCCGCCATTAGCCGTAATAATATTAAACGTATCTTTATCTAAAATATTAGCCGTATTTCCGGGGAGCGATACATTCACACTCCCTCCATTGATAGTACCCGTTCCCGTCACAATTAATTGACCAAAATTATTAATATCTTCTACTGTGACATTCAATGCGCCACCCGATTGTACATAATTTCCAGTAAGGGTTATTGAACCAATTCCCGTATTGACTATCGTCCCAGCATTATTCACATTGGCACTCATATTATTATTTAAGGTTAGTGTTCCAGCAGCATTGACATTCAGCGTACCAATAGAAAATGGATTTGGCGCCGTAAATGCCGTATTGAGATTTAGCGTACCGGTGCCAGATATAGTTCCACTTAATGAACCGCCGCTATTGAGAGTCACAGCGCCGGGTGCGGCAATGTTTACAGTGGTGGTTCCCGTTACTGCTTTTGAAACCGTAAACGTTCCGCCAGTTACATTAATCGTCCCAACATTGGTAATGGTGGAAGATGGCGTGTAGTTGCCACTCACTAACAAAGCAGAAGTACCAGAACCCGTGATAGCGTCAGCAACCGACCCGCCATTCATTTCTAGCGTAGCGCCCGATCCGATTGAAACAGCGCCGGCAAGCGATCCCCCCGCGGGAAGTTTAATTTCACCATTGGTAATGGTTGTCGTTCCTCCAAACGTATTTGCGCCCGATAACGTTAAAGTTAATGCGCCTGCGCCGCTTTGCGTCAAACCGCCCGTTCCGCTGATAACCCCTGAAAAAGTGGTTGCTGTGGTTGTACTCACCGTCAGTGTTGCAGATCCCAGCGTAACATTACCTGCACCGCTTAAATTCGCGATCGTTAATGCATTGCTATTTAATGCTAACGTCCCGCCAGCGCTGAGAGTCACGGCGGTAGCATTGCTTAATGCATTCGCTGTACCCATTTGTAATATACCTGCGGTAATATTGGTAGGTCCGGTATAAATATGCGCACTCGATAATACAACGGTACCGGTATCTTGCATGCTTAAGCCACCTGCACCCGAAATCGTCGGACCCAAGTATGTAAAACTAGTCGTGCCCGAAAACCCAAAAAATGCGCCATTACTAACAGACACACCACTGGCGCTCGCAATAGACGCATCAATCAACAGTGTTCCCGAGGTAATCGCAACCGACCCCGCGAAAGAATTACTTCCGCTCCCTAAAGTAACTGTTCCACTGCCTTGCATCAATAAAGTGCCACCCGTCCCATTTATCTTAGCAGCAATGGTATAACTATTTCCCCCAATAAGACCTAAGGTTGCACCACTCGACAAAGTGATCATAGAAGTACTGAGGGTATTCCCAATCAGCAAAGTGCCCGCACTCACCGTTGTCGCGCCCGTATATGAAAGGGTGTTACCCGATAACGTTTGTGTTGCAGTACCTGATTTAGTAATTCCACCCGTACCAGTGATATTTCCAGAGAATATCGCGTTAGACGTTTCTGATATGGTTAAGATGGTTCCTGTTAGCGTTAATGCCCCACTACCGCTCAAACTCGTGATAGTTTGATTATTAGTACTTAACGTTGTTGTACCACCATTTAACACTAACGGTCCAAAATTATTCGCTCCAGAAAGTGTTAATGTATTGGTCGTAGATGCAACGGTTAGTCCACCCATACCTGTAATTGCTCCTGATAACGTCAAAGCATTGCCATTGGTATCAATGGTACCGCCACTCCCATTAACCGTGACTGTGCGCGTAGAAGAAAAGCCACTGGTTGTCTTTAACGTTCCACCCCCAAAGGTTATTCCTCCCGTTGTGTTTCCTAAACAACCATCCGCACTAACTTGGACTATGCCTGCATTGATAACTGTTCCACCGATATAGGAATTACTGGTATTCGCTAAAATTAAAGTGCCTGCACCCGATGCAACCAAACTACCGCCAGTCCCACCTCCAATTCCATTGTCATCGGATATCGTGCCGTTTAAAGTTTGGGTAAAACCATTCCCAACATTAAAGGTCATTGCAGAAGCACCCGTCGACTGCAAAAATAAATCTTGGCCGAGTGCTGTTCCGGCTATATATCCCATTCCTGCTGTAACCGTATTTCCGTTAAAACTTGTACTGTTTGCACTATTATTGATAGTTAATGTTCCGCCAGAACGCACGAAAATTGCGCCGCCAAAACCGGAGCCTCCATTCCCTGAAGTATAAATTGTATTTCCTAAACCCCCACCAGTACCTCCACCAAATCCACCTTTCCCCCCTAATCCATTATTGGTGGAACCACTTCCACCACCGCCACCGCCACCACTGCCAAATCCACCTACACCGCCCGTTCCATTCCCACCATATGCCCCGCCACCGCCACCACCAAAATTTGCGCCAGTGCCTCCAACCAGCCCTGATGCGTTATTTCCACCAACTCCACCACCGCCACCACCGCCATAAGTTGACGTATCACTGCCACCACCGCCACCGCCGCCTTGAGTACCCCCTAATCCTGGAGAGGTGCCCGCGCCATTACCTGCGGGAGCAGTTCCTATTAAAATACCCGTTGTCCCATTGGCTCCACCTGTACCCCCTGTAACAGACAAGCCAGCGCCGCCGCCGCCACCATAAGCACCCCCAATTCCGCCTACTCCACCAAGCATTCCACCCCCGCCTCCACCTCCAAAAAAGCTATCTGTACTCACTCCCCCCGCTCCTCCTGTTGCTTTATTTGAAGAAAAATTAATATCCGTTAAGACCACTGTTGCCAAATTGTTAACAAAAATAGCGCCACCAGCGCCCAAGGCCCCCCCACCACCGCTAATACCTATTCCCCCAGTCCCCCCAACTGAAGCGGCATTCTGAATAGTCATGCTTGATATCGTTACCGTACTGGAATTACTGGAATAAACAAAAAATGGACAATATTGATTACTGTTACCATCAATCTTGAGACCAGACGATCCTGATCCATTAATTGTCATATTGGTTTGAATAGGCACCATATTAGAACCCAAGGTAATGGTGCTATTGGCTGCAACACTAAAATTAATCGTACTGCCAGGATTTGAATTTGCTTGTGTAATACAATAACGTAAATCGCCTGACGTACCGCTGCCTGATCCGCTATCCGTTGTTGCATTTACAGTATAAGTATTAGCCGCATGAATATTCAGTGCCATAAAATACAATAGGAGTGCGGCCAGTAAAGATTGTTTGGTGTTTTTTCGATCCTTTATCGATTTCACGGTCTTCCCTTAAATGCCTTGGCCGCCTATTCCAAAATTAGGTGGTTAAATAACAATAATATCTATACATTTTTTCTGGATATAGCCTATTAAAAAAGTTTAGACTAGAAAGTAAATATGCGCCAAAATTGCTAAAGTTTTGTAGGTTGAAATATTTACAAATGAAAAGATCGCTTCGAATTGTATCTCGTCAAAGTAAACTCGCTTTATGGCAAGCTGAATTTGTGCAACAAAAATTACAAGCACTGCATCCAAATTTACCCATTGAAATTATTGGGATACAGTCTAAAGGCGATAAAAATGTCGATATTCCGCTCTATGAATTTGGTGATAAAGGTGTTTTTGTTGCTGATCTGGAAGGATATTTATTGAATGATACTGCGGATATCGCCGTGCATTCTGTCAAAGATATGCCAAATGTATTACCTAAAGATTTAGAGCTTGCCGCTATTTTACAACGAGAAGATCCAAGAGAAGTTTTTGTTTCTGTAGAATTTCCGACACTCGAAAGTTTACCTGCTCGCGCGATTATTGGCACTTCTAGTTTAACTCGGCAAAGCCAGATCCGCGCTTTGCGTCCCGATCTTTCCATCACCTTTTTACGCGGCGCCGTTGATAATCGCATTAGCCAATTGCAAGAAGGAAAGTATGATGCCATGATTCTCGCTGTTGCGGGTTTAAAAAGACTAGGATTAACTGAATATATTCAGCAAATTTTCGAGCCAGCGCAATTATTGCCTTCCGTTGGCCAAGGCGCGCTCGGAATAGAATGCCGCAAAAATGATAAGGCAACGAAACGTTTATTGCAGCCTTTACATCATCTGCCCACTGCCCGCTGCGTGCTGGCCGAAAGAAAAATGGAGCAGCGGTTAGAAACGGGATCTGAATTGCCGATTGCAGGACTGGCGAATATCACACCTGATGGCAATTTACGGTTGCAAGGCTTGGTTGCAAGTCCGGATGGAAGGCGCATACTAAAAACCAGCCATCACGGAAAACCAGACACCCTGCTAACCATCGGCGAAATCGTTGCAGAACAATTGATAGCGCTTGGCGCGCACGAATTATTATGCACATCTTAGTCACCCGTCCCGTCGGTGTAGCACAAAGGCTTTGTGAAAAAATAAATGCAATCGGCGCCATTGCTTTGCCCTTTCCAACCATTGAAATCCATAAACATCCTGATGAAATCTTGTTTCAAACCGGAATTGACACACTAGCAACGACTGATATTGCCATTTTTGTAAGCCGCCATGCAGTCCAGTTTGCGCTACCCGCTATTCAACAACGCTGGAACCCTTTGCCGCCCGTTTTGTGGACTGCCATTGGGCCAGGTACTGCAGAAGCACTGAACGCACATGGGATTCAAAACGTTTTTTGGCCCCCGGCTCCACCCTATGAATCGGAATCACTCCTCGCAACCAAAACTTTCCAGGCCGTCGCCGGAAAACGGGTCATCATCTTTCGAGGTAATGGCGGCCGCCCTTTATTATCTCGAGCCTTACAAGAACGGGGGGCAATTGTTCAAATAGTTGAGGTTTACCAGCGGTCTTTGCCCACTACGAACATTGAAACTTACCCCTCATTACGTCATACTTCCATTGATGTCATTGTGACAACCAGTGTCGAGTGTCTCAATAACCTAATGCTGCTCGGCGGAGAAAGGTTGGCGGAGTTAAAAGAGATCCCACTTATCGTTGTCGGCAAACGAATGTGTGAACGCGCAATTCAGCTAGAATTTAAAAGAACCCTGGTCGCGGCAGGCGCAGACGATAATGCCATTATGGATGTAGTAATGAAGTTTAAGGACAGTCGTTAGTGAAAACAGCAATATTTAGCTTATTCATTGCATGTACCGTATTATTATTGAGCCTATTCCAATTTGAAAAATATCAAAAATTTGCCCTGAACACGCAACTCTCCCAAAAAAAGTTAGAAGATGAAGTTAATCTTAAATTAGAAACCGCACAACAAATGATGAATAAACAAACCCAAATCACGCAACGAATCTTTACCGAAAGTGATGGGCCGCTTTGGAAAATGGCAGAAATTGATTACTTGGTTTCGGCGGCTAATGCCCGCCTCCTTTCACGCGAGGTGAATACCGCTATCCGGTTGCTGACCATAGCGCAAGAAAAAATTGAAGCCTTAAACGATGCTAGACTCACCCCGCTTTATCAGGCCGTTACTAAAGATCGCGATGCGCTGCAAACGCTATCGATGCCAAATTTAACAGCGCTTTGGCGAAACGTCAGTACGCTAATGGAAGAAGCCTCACAATTAGCGCCGCGCGGAACGTTAATCATCAATACTGAATCAAAAACAGCTGCGCCATCGCAAGCTGCTGATAGTTCATGGCAACAAAAATTTTCAGAAACATTGTCCGAAATGAAAGATCTTATTAAAATCAGGCATTATTCAAAACCGGTTGAACCCTTATTGTCTGAATCAGAAAAAAGACTAATCCAATTAAATTTGCAAACACTATTCGAAACAACTCGATTGGCCATTTTATCGGAAGAACCAACCATCTATTTGCAATCCATACAAGATCTGAAACAATGGTTAGCGGCTTATTACGATGATACTCAATCAAACGTCAAACATATCGATACTGCGTTAACTGAGCTCAATGCAATCACGTTACGCCCAGAAATACCTAAACTTTCATCCATTGATTTATTAACCTTATTGAGGTAATGGCCTTTATGCGATTATGGTCATTGATTTTTGTATTAACGCTAGCAACGGCACTTGGCGTTATCTTAAGAAAAGATCCCGGCTATGCGTTATTTTCATATGGCACATGGGCCGTTGAAATGCCGCTGTGGGTATCTGCTGTTTTATTAGTGTTTATTATCGCACTTTCTATATTTGCGATTTGGTTTATCAATGCGTTACTTTCGAGCTCTGACAAAGTCAAAAAATGGTGGAAAAAACATCAAGAAAATACGGCTCGTTTACAAACATATCGAGGATTATTAGAATTAACTGAAGGGCGTTGGCAAAAGGCGGAACGTTATTTAATTAAAAGCGCCCCGCACAGTGATACGCCATTGATTAATTATCTTTCTGCTGCAAAAGCTGCCGAAGAAGATGGCTCACCGGAGCGGCGTGATCAATATTTACAACAAGCGTTTGATGTAAGTGCGGGCTCTGAAGTTGCTGTCCGGTTAACGCAAGCGCAATTACAATTTAAACATGGCGATTTAGAACAGAGCATTCGCAATTTACAACGCTTGCATGAAGAATCTCCCAAACATCCTAAAGTGTTACGATTACTCTGTACGTTGCATGAAGCAAGAGGGGATTGGCAAGCGCTTTTTAAATTATTACCGACGTTACGTAAAACTCAAAGTTTACCAAAAGATGCCATCCAAAGACTCGAACAAAAAATTTATCCTGCCCTATTGCCGGCTTACGTACAACAAGGGCTAAAATCGTTACAGCTTTTTTGGCAAGAAAGTCCGACCAGCGTACAAACCAATCCGATCATCGTCACTTCCTATGTCAAGCTTTTGTTACAAGAAAATGCGCCGGATGAAGCAGAAAGTATACTACGAACCTTGCTCAAAAAGGGATGGAATAGAGATTTAATCCTTTTATATGGTTTAACGCATAGTCAATCTGTTAAAAAACAACTTTCCTTTGCGGAATCGTTGTTACCCGATCATTTTCAAGATCCTGCTTTATTGTTAACCGTTGGTCGTCTATGCGCCCAAAATCAATTATGGGGAAAAGCTCGGGATTACCTCGAGAGAAGCTTATTCTTGGCGCCGAATCCCGAAACCTACGCTGAATTGGGACAACTGATGGATCAATTAGGTCAACACCAAAAACGCGATGAGTATTATAAAAAAGGCCTCATTGCGGCAACTCAGTCTAATGCTTCCCCAACGCCCAGCGATAACCATCCAGATCTCTTTTGCGTTTCTGATGAAGATAGACTATAAGTAATCTTACATACTTAAGAGACCTTGTAGGCAAATGAAGCGGTTTGTAAAAGAAAATCTAACTTTAACCGTTGGGATTTCCCTCCCCATCGTATTAGTCCTTATCTTTGCCCTTGGCGCCATACTTCCTAAAAAATTGGTTTCAAACGCACAGTTTGATGTTTTATATCTCACTATGCCCTACCCTCATGATGGCGTATTACCAAGCGTCGCGGACGGAAAATTAAAAATTGCCATAACGCCCGCGGTGCGCAAAGGTAAATTACCCATGCCCCGCTTATTTCGTTTTAATGCCAAAACCCAAACTTCAACTGAACTCCCGCTAACGCTCTCTGCGGTTCCCAAGAATATTCCTAACTCAAAAAATGAATTGTTGGACATTCCTGAAATGGCGGATGTAAAAATAGATCCGAGTGCGGCCGCGCCAGACGGTTACAAAGCAGAATTTTCATCTCCGGATTCAAGCAATTTGATCTTTTTTGTCTCTAATAGTTATAAAAGAAGCCTTATTATTCAAAAAAATGATAACGTGATCAATATTGTTAACGAAACCAATAATGCCCATAGCGATAAATCCATAAAATTCATCGGGTGGATAATCCCAAAATAAGGAATATCAATGACGACACCGAATTCAACAAAGCATGAGGTCTTAGAAGAAATTGCAACACTAGCAATAGAACATCATCTAAGCGCAGAAGAAATAAAGTCCGCTATCCATGCTAAAAAGAACACAAAACCCACTACTGAAACCTATATGAGATTACTTGCCTATCTTGGCGGGATCTTTATCTTTTCTGGGATCTGTATTTATATCGGTGTCTTCTGGACCTCGATGAGCGCTTTTATGAAAATTAGTTTAACACTGGGCACTGGTCTTATTCTTTATCTATTGGCAATGATTCTACCCCTCTATCATAAAAATAATGAAAATATGTTAACCCCATTATTTTTAACATCCGCTTTTTTTCAAACGGTTGGATTATTTGTTGCTTTTAACGAATTAAATGTCGGGATGGATCTGAGAGTTGGCTCATTGCTTATATTCGGCGTCTTACTCATCCAACAATTTTTAACGTTTAGAAAAACAAAACGGGCTTCCCTGATATTTATCTCCATTTTCTTTTGGTGTGCTTTTTTAGTTACCTTCTTAGACTTGTTGCATGCCAGCGAAAAAACCATTGAAGTGTTAGTCGGATTATCTGTATTGTCTGTCGCTTATGTCTTGGATCGAAAACATTACACTGCAAATTCCAGTTTCTGGTACTTTATTGGTTCGGTCATATTTTTAAACGGCCTCTTTGATGTCTTAAAGAATTCCTGGTTCGAAATAGGATTCTTTGCCATTAGCGCATTGCTTATTTACTTTAGTACTTTAATTAAAAACAGAACCTTACTATTCGTCGGCACATTATCTTCATTAAGCTATATTGGATACTTTACCAGTAAGCATTTTATGCATTCCACTGCCTGGCCGATATTGCTAGTGTTGCTTGGGATCATCTGTTTTGGAGTCGGCGTCATGGTGCTTAAAATCAGCAAAAAATATATGTAGCTCCTAAGAATATTTATATAATTTTTGTTTAAGCGCCTTTAACTTTCCTATATTTCCTTCGAGCTCATCTATTTGATGGCAAGATAACTGTTGAACCATTTGCTTTTTTAACGTGGAATATGCTAGAAATGTTTTCCGAATAGTTGCTCCTTTATACCAAGCCACTAGTTTTATCGCTGCCTTCTTTTGTTTCTCAATTTGTTCCTTAATTTGTTTTTCTTTTTCAACTTGATTTTCCTTTTGATATTCCCCTAAATAAAGCGGAAATTTATTTTGTAACCCATGTTGAATATCAAGTTCGGTCGGCAGTCTTACCAGATGCGCATCAAATGTTTTTAGTGGGTTTTTCTGAAGAAACTGCGTTATTCCTGCTACATAGTTAGGCACTGATAACTTAAGCTCCATATCTTTATTATAGGAAGGCCAATATTTTTGGGTTTCAAAAAATGGAATAAGCACTCTTTCTTCCGTTAGGGAAACTGGATACACTGACGCTTTCGGAAATATTGATTTAACCACATCCATTAATGATTGTGCACAAATAATGCCGATAATGTTATCCGCAGAAATGCCAGAAGTTAATCTTTTTTCCTCAAAAACGACAGCATCAATGTCTTTTGGATAGACACCTTTTGCCACACCTTTGAAATTTTCTATTGGCTTTAAAATCAGAAAAATTGATTTTTCCGCTCGCTTGGCAAATTCTAATTGGAGTGAACTGGCTTTTTCCTTAGATGAACCACCTGCTAATAAGGATGGAACTAGTTTATATTCACGTTCTAAAGCAATTGGAAATGCACCTGCTGATTCTTGAAATATTAAATCCCTCAGTTTATATTTCAGATCAAAACGAGGGGATTTGGCTAATTCCATGTAATTAACACATAGTTGACTGATGGCATTATTCGCAAGCTGCCCAAAAGTAGTATTATTAAAACTCACGCCAAACAATCCATTAAGAGACGAATCCGCTGACCCAATGCAAGGTTTATTGAGCTTTTC